>JAUZQX010000099.1 GCA_030950765.1 Ghiorsea sp. | reverse complement strand
ATTGCAGTGGTCGATGGATTGGTGGAACAAGACAAAGGCGAAATCAATGCGCCGCTGATGGTTGATTGGTCCAACCGCCCCAAACAAAAAATTGATGCAGAAGGTAAACCTTCATGTACACATTATAAAGTGATCGACTGTGATGAACAGTCAAATACAACACGCGTCCAACTCACCCCTATCACAGGTCGCTCTCATCAATTAAGAGTACATATGATGTCTATCGGTCATCCCATTTTAGGCGATGAGTTTTATGCCTCAAATAAAGCATTTAACAAAGCGGATAGACTATTGCTGCACGCCGCAGAACTATCATTTATCCACCCGATTACACATCAGTCTATAAATATTACTTGCCTACCTAGGTTTTAACAAGCTACACAAACATCATTGCTTCTGCTAAACTCATGTTTGGAGTGTGTTATGCGTTATTTTAGTTTGGTTTTGATTTTTCTTCTTTCGAGTTGTGTTTCTACAAAGAAACCTGAAGTGCCTGCGACTTGGGCAAAACCAGTATCTCCACCACAGCAAGGTTGTATTAACCTAAGTGGTACTTATCACAATGCAGGGGAAAGCTCTGAAACACACAAGTATTATTTAAGTCAGCTCTTTGAATACTCCATAGCCAGCTCTGCGTTTTTAAAGCATTCCTGGATCAGTAGCGTCACGCTTTTCTATATACATGAAGGAAAACTAAGCATTACCTTCAACAGCAAAGGAAAAGCAGCCTATCAAATCACATGGCTTCAAGGCAAAGATTTCACCTGCCAAGCCCAATATATTCAAAAAGAATTCAGCTATATGCCCAGCAACCCTTTAGCCATTGCCAAACACACCAGCATCACTGCCTTTACCAAGGCAGAAGATGGCGCACTGTTAGTCAACGATTTTGATAAAGAAACGGGTATCGCATTTGTGGTAATACCTTACCAAGAGAAGCATTATAAATATTACCGTTACCCCGCTGTCACTCACTCCCCATGATAAAATACCTACTACTCTCCCTAGTCCTGCTGCTCAATGCTTGTGCCAGCACTGACCGCACCTATTTTACAGATACGCCTTTCGACAAACCTCACGCTACTTTGCATATGGAACAACAAGACATAAGCAGCTTCAATTTATTCGGTGTTACGGTTGCCGCTATCACACCCTTAACCATTAACGGCTTCCCAGTGGATGGAAAAAAAGAAAATTGGAAGCTTCATGCTTTTGGTGAGTTTCGTATCCCTGTTGGTGATACCATGCTTACGATTGTATACCGAGATAGGGATAATAGTGCTCAAGGTTTTGTCCGCTTTGCGGCACAAGCTGGAAGAACATACCGCGTTACCCACCGTTTGGATGACACTTATATTCACTTTGATGTTAGTGATAATGAATCTCAACACATCACCACCCAAACATTTTATAAATGGCAATATGTTTGGCAGAAAACATCTAAAGAAGAGGCTTTACTCCATGCTGCGCACAGTGGTGACCTTGCACAAGTCACAGCTCTGCTCCAACAGGGGGTAAACCCCAACTGGTCAGGTGCATATGACAAGTTTAAGCCCATCGCGGTTGCTGCTACCAATGGGCATATCGATATTGTTAAAGCTCTGATACAGGCAGGTGCTGACATCAACCCCATCAATCAATCCACACCACTTGAAGCCGCCTGTTTGCGTGGGCATATCGACATCGTCAAGCTGTTGCTTGAGCATGGGGCTTATGTTGACCTTGGTACCCCTTTAATCTACGCTACAGAGCAAGGACATGCTGAAATTGTACGTTTATTGTTGAACAAGGGTACATACACTTTGTCCCTAAATGATGAAGGGCAGACTGCTTTTGATATAGCACAGCGCAAGGGACATCATACTATAGTCCAGCTTCTTCAAACCTTTCCGCATTAAGCCTAGCCACCTGCCAAAACATGGCTAAACTCGCCCCATGTCATCCCAAATGATTCAACATGCCGTGATTGGTTTAGAAGGTTTAAGCTTAACCGACCAAGAAAAGACTTGGCTGCAAAAGCACACGCCCAAAGGTGTGATTTTGTTTGCGCGAAATGTAAAAAAACCTGAACAAACCAAGGCTTTGTTGGCTGATGTGCGCAAACATGCAGGCAAAGACATTTGGGCTACCATTGATGAAGAGGGTGGTCGTGTGCACCGTATGCCGTGGTCACCATTTAATACGCGCACCCAAACCGCTGATTTTGGCGTGTTGTACAAAACCGACCCTGATGAAGCCATCAAACAAGTGTTTCAAGATAGTTATGAAGCTGGAACAGCCTTAAAAGGCTTGGGTTTTACCCATAATTGCGCTCCTGTGTTGGATATTTTTTATGCCCAAGGCGACCCCATCATTGGCAATCGCGCTTATGCCAAAGGTGCAGATACTATCTCGACTTTAGCCACGGCATGTATGTTTGGTTTACACGATGCAGGCATTGAAGCCATTGGTAAACATTTCCCCGGCCATGGCAGAGCAGATGCTGACTCTCATCTTGCTATGCCTGAAGTAGATGCAGATTTAAATACCATTTTAAAAGAAGCTGATGCCTTTCCACAACTGTTTCAAAAGGGTTTGAAACATATCATGACAGCGCATGTGGCGTATCCCAATATCAACAAAGAAGTGGCAACATTTTCTAAGTATTGGCTGCAAGATGTATTGCAAAAAGATATGGCATTTAAAGGTGACATTTGGAGCGATGATTTGTGCATGAAAGGTTGTGGTATGCCGATTCCTCAAGCGGCTGAAAAAGCGATGGATGCAGGATGCACGGTATTACTTGTGTGTGAACCTGAAGGTGTTGCAGAATTTATAACGGCATTCTCTAAATGATGGGGAGCAACTAACATGGCAGCCAAACCTTTATATATTTGTGGATCTTGCGGCTCAGAGCAACGCAAATGGCAGGGGCAATGCCCTGATTGTCATGAGTGGAACTGTATTTCTGAACAATCCGTTGAAGTCACAGGATTTCGCAACCAAAAACAAACATCTATCAGCAACGCTTTAAATCCCGAACCCATTACTAAAATCAACAGCAAAGATGCGCCTCGCCGTAGCACGCATATTGAAGAGTTGGATAGAGTACTTGGCGGGGGGTTGGTGCGTGGTTCAGCGGTGTTGATTGGTGGTAACCCTGGCATTGGTAAATCCACATTATTACTCCAAGCCAGTGCGAAGTTGGCAGAACATCATGGCACAGTTTTGTATATTACAGGCGAAGAGTCTGCTCGCCAAGTGCATTTAAGGGGCGAGCGCATTGGTGCCTTACATGAAGATTTGCAGCTCACCACATCCTGCGAACTTGAAGCCATGCTTTCCACCATTGCCAAGTACAAACCACATACCGTGGTTGTTGATTCCATTCAAACCACTGTAACCAATCAATTAAGTTCTGCACCAGGTACGGTATCCCAAGTGCGCGATTGTGCGGCAGCTTTGATTGCCAGCGCCAAACAACTTGGACACGCTTTAATTTTGGTCGGCCATGTCACCAAAGATGGTAGTATTGCTGGCCCGCGTGTGCTTGAACATATGGTGGATGCGGTGCTTTACTTTGAAGGCGATAGGGGACACAACCATAGGGTGATTCGGGCTGTCAAAAATCGTTTTGGCCCTGCAGGTGAGATTGGCGTGTTTGAAATGAGCGACAAGGGATTAACAGGCATCCGTGATGCATCGCGTTTATTCCTCGCCGAACGCGCGGTCGATGTGCCAGGCTCTGTGGTGGTGGCATGTATGGAAGGTACGCGCCCAATCTTGGTAGAAATCCAAGCTTTGGTTGCACCCACCGTGTATGCAACGCCCAAACGTTCAACTGTGGGTGTGGATGCTAATCGTGTGGCGATGTTAACAGCCGTGTTAGAACGACGGGTAGGCATCCCGCTGGGCACACAAGATATTTATGTGAATGTAGTGGGGGGTGTAAAACTTTCTGAGCCTGCATCTGACCTTGGCGTGGTCTTGGCAATCCTTTCCGCATTCCAAGAGAAAGCTTTGCCTTCTGATTTGGTGGTATTTGGCGAGATTGGTTTGACGGGCGAAATTCGAGCCGTGGGTGCGCCTGAAATCAGAGCTAAAGAAGCTGCCAACTTAGGCTTTTCACGACTGCTTTTACCCCACGGCAATCATACAAGGGTGCAGGAAAGTAATATCGCTGCTATCCTGCGCCCATCCAAAGAAGATCGTGCTTGGCAGAGTATGCCAGCCAAACATTTGAGCCATGCCGTGCAACTTGCATTTTAGTCATGAATTCAGGCGTTTAGACCTTCAATAATAACGAGGCTGATGTGAATTATTTTGATTACATCCTCATAACTATGGTGGGTTTATCCATGGTGCTGTCGATTTGGCGTGGTTTTGTGCGCGAAATTATTTCGCTTATTGGCTTGGTTTTAGCCTTTTTTGTTGCGGGACGTATGTCTGGTGATGCAGGCTCTCTTTTAAACGGCTGGATTGAAAACAATGCTATTGCCAATGTTGCTGGCTTTGTATTTGTTTTTGTCTTAATCATGGTGATTGTTGGCTTGATAGGCGCGTTAATTCGCAAACTGGTACACATGGCAGACTTAACGGCAACAGACCGAACTTTAGGCGTGTTTTTTGGTGCTGCCCGTGGCGTGTTGCTTATTGGTGTAGCATTCCTCGCCTATACATCTTATGCCAAACCCGATCAAACATGGATGCAGAAAAGCCTACTTACCCCATATGCTCTACAGCTTAGCGACTTAATTGGTAAAACTATTCCCAAAGACTACCCCCTATCAACCCAGGCAGGCGCAAGCAAACCGCAACTTCCATCAGCAACACAAGTGGTACAAAATGTCGTGGAAACAGCCAAAGACCATATTTCTGACCAAGACCAAGAAGCCATGAAATCACTTTTATTAGATACCATTAAGGATACCAAACCATGAGCCACAGTAGCTTAACCGAGACCAGCTTTGATGATGACCATTTCCGTGATGAATGCGGTGTATTTGGTGTTTTAGACCATGTCGAAGCCGCCAACTTAACTTACCTTGGGCTTTATGCCCTGCAACACCGTGGTCAAGAGTCCACAGGTATTGTATCCACCGATGGCACCAACTTTAACAATCATCGTGGCATGGGTTTAGTCTCTGATGTCTATCAAAAAGAAGATATTGTTAAATTAGAAGGACGCAATGCCATTGGCCATGTCCGTTATTCTACGGCAGGTGATTTGGGCTTAAGAAACTGCCAGCCATTTATGTATCAATATGCGCATGGTGGTATTGCTATGTGCCATAACGGCAATATCGTCAATGCTGAAG
>JAUZQX010000098.1 GCA_030950765.1 Ghiorsea sp. | reverse complement strand
GCTAAACACCTTAGCTCCGCAATATATTCACCACCCTGCCCATTAAACACAGTAATCTTATCACCTACCTGCAAACGCATGACTTGCCGCAAATATTTGGTCTGCTCCATATCAATACCAACCAACATATCAGGTGCAAGTTCCGCATCCAAATAAATTCTACAGTGCATATTTATGACTCTGCTTCATCAAGGTGCATTTGCAATACAAGTTTCCCAGTTTGATGCCCCTGCTCAATCCTATCATGTGCTTTTTTCGCATCTTGCAATGGTAATGTTTCATCCACGTATATTGCCAATTTACCTTCATCAAAAAACTGTCCGCATTGCTCTAAAATCGCAGCATGATGTTCACCAAGCGGGTTGGATTGCAATAACATCGGTGTCAGCATCAAAGCCTGACTCACACGCACATTTTTAACACGTAAATTTTTCCAATCCAAGTCATCAGGGATTTGTAACAAACTCACCAAGTCACCATACAAACGCATGGCAGGAATAAGCTGCTTCAAAGCATCACCACCTACCGTATCCAAAGCAATATCAACGCCTTGTCCGTCTGTCCAAGATAGCAATGCTTGAGCAACATCTTCTTTTTGATAATGAATAATCAGGTCCGCACCCAACTCACGCACAAAAGCTTCTTTTTCTGCAGAACTTACTGTCGTTGCCACCTCAGCACCTGCCAATTTTGCCAATTGGATGGCAACATGCCCAACCCCACCTGCACCCGCATGAATAAACACTTTTTTCCCCGATTGTAACCTCGCCCTATCAAACAATGCTTCCCATGCCGTAATACAAACCAAAGGAGCTGCGGCAGCCGAATCAAAATCAAGACTATCTGGTTTATTGGCGACAAATGCTGCTTTAACCACTGCGTACTCCGCATAATTACCAACACTATGACCACAAGCCGACTTTTGCCCTAGACCTCCGTAACAATAATAAACAAGGTCACCCACCTGCAAATGATTCACACCCTCACCTATTTGCTCAACAAAACCTGCCCCATCACAGCCCAACACCGCAGGGTAAGCAGCATCAAACATCATCCCGTTTTGTCGCAACTTCGTGTCAATAGGATTGACCCCTGCCGCCATAACTTTGACAATCACCTCATCAGCAGCACATGTTTCGGGTTTAGCTATGTCACAAAGCTCCAACACATCCATAGCACCAGCTTCTTTTATAATAATTGCCTGCATATAAACCCCTTAACACTATCAAACTTTCTCAAAATATTGCCGCAGCGTATGAATAAGCCTGCGATAAAGCAAACCACACATCAAGATAAACTTTCCTTAAGCTTCTTTAAAATTTACTCATTTAAACATCAGTATCATTTAATCCATCACTGACACTATCGCTAAGTATTTTTCCAAATAAAGTGTGCCCCCCAACACGGTCACAGACATGCAAAACAAACCTTACACTTGGCACCTTTTGTGCTAACAACCATGCAAGACGGGATAAGGGGTATTTTGTAGCGGCGAGGTATAACCACAGTGAATAAAACCATCTTACTGATTGATGATGAACATGCAATTTTAGAAATCACCACATTGGTACTGGAAGATGCAGGTTATCAAGTGATAGCTTTTTTATCCGCTACAGAGGCTACTGCCTACTATAAACAACACCAACATGAAATTCACGCCACCATTCTTGATATGACCATGCCTGAGATGGACGGTATCACATGTGCAAAAGCTTTATGGAATATCAATACTCAGGCAACCATTATATTATCTTCAGGGTATACATATGAAGACATCACCCAAGAACACCAAGATGTGAAGTTCCATGCTTTTTTACAAAAACCATATCTGCCACACACCTTACTCGATCAATTAGCCTCTATGTTCTCGCCCAATACAGTCGAAGAAACATTGGATTCAGCTTAATAACCCTCTCTAAGCAATAACAAATAACCCGCAATACCTAAAAACATCAAATCAGGCCACCACGCCGCAAAAACAACGGGCAAATAACCACCATTGGTCATCACACTCATGGAGGTATTAAAAATATAAAACAATAGCCCTAAAGTTAAAGCCGCCAACAAACCTTTAGAGTTTGCTGAAACACGGCTACCCATGTTACCACACAAACTGTAAGCCAACATCACCATAATCAAACATGCCAAAGGCCCTGCAATCCTTTTATGCAACTGATACTTATACGCTTTTGCATCCAAACCTGCTTCAGACAACGATTGCGTAAAATGATAAAGATCAAGCCATTGCATATCCCTAGCTTTAGGTGCAACAACAGTTGCTGGGCCAATGTTTGTTCGTAATTCTAAGCGTGGCAGGGCTTGAATACGAATACCCTGTTTGTTATCAGGTTTACTCACATATACTTTCTCTAAAAACCAAACGCCTTGTTTATAATAGGCTTTGCTGGCATCCGTTCGCCCTTGCCATTGCCCCTGTTCATCGGTTTCCAACATCATCAACTTGAAGTATTTTCCTTGTAATGGTTGCAACTGAAAAAACCTGCCTTCATCTCGAAACCATTGTTCACCCTGCGCTTGCATTGGTTTTTTACCCTGCACCAATGTTCTTTCCATTATATCTAAACGTACATTTGTCACGGGCTCCACCCACTCAGCAAGGGCAAATGTAAAAAGTCCCACACATGTAGCAAGCGCAAGCAGTGGTGTTAGAATAAATCGAAGTGAAACCCCCGCCGCCCTTAGCGCAACCAATTCATGATGATGTGATATTTCTGTCATATAAATCGCAGCACCAAGCAACACAATAACAGGCAAAAAATCTGTCACCATAAAGGGAACTTTAAGCATCAAATATTCAAGCAGTAGGCTGACTGTCATACTCTTACCTATCAATGCAGCTTTACTAAAAGACTCAGCAACCATAAACAAAAGAATAATACCCAAAGCAATGCCTACAATACGCATAAAGCTGGACACAAACATCCATCGGAATAAAACAGTCATGGACGTATCGTAGATGGCTAGATTTGAGATGCAATGCTGGGCTTTCTTTCAACACTTACATCAGTAAAAACTTGCAGCAAACCATGACTTCGGCAAACTATCGGACAAGGGATATGTTTAAACGACAATGAGGGATACAATCATGACAAAGACTTTTATTTATTTCAGCCTATTTTTAGGCACAATGTTGATGACTTCAATCACACCAGCATTCGCCGCTGAAACCAATGGTGTGGATAGCTTTTTTGCCACCATGAACGACTATCTTGCCACCGTGCTCTTTTTTGATGTTTTCCCAGGCAAAGCTGAGTTTCCTTTTATTGTTGCATGGTTAAGTTTGGGTGCAATTTACATGACGTTTCGCTTTGGATTCATCAACTTACGCATGATTGGTCATGCCTTTGATGTGATTCGTGGCAAATACCAAAGCCCTGAAGATAAAGGCGAAGTCACCCCCTTTCAAGCTTTGACCACTGCCCTATCTGCCACTGTGGGTTTGGGTAATATTGCAGGTGTTGCCATTGCCATTATTATTGGTGGACCGGGCGCAATCATTTGGATGATTATTGCAGGTTTCTTTGGCATGAGTGCCAAGTTTACAGAGGTCACACTGGGGCAGCTATATCGCCATACTCGCCCTGATGGGCGTTTGATGGGTGGAGCGATGTATTACCTATCCGAAGGTCTTAAAGAAAAAGGATTGAAGGGTGCTGGCAAAGCTTTGGCAATCATGTTTACAATTTTCTGTATCGCAGCATCCTTGGGCGGCGGCAATGCCTTTCAAGTCTCCCAAGCCATGGGTGCGGTTCAACACGAAATATCATTTTTTAATGATTACCCATGGATGTTTGGCATTATCATGGCAACGCTGGTCGGTTTTGTGATTATCGGTGGCATCAAACGCATCGCCCATGCCGCCGAAGCCATTGTACCCACCATGGTATTGATTTATGTGGTCACATGTTTATGGATTATCTTTGCCAATATATCCGCCATGCCCGAAGCATTTGCCACCATCTGGCATGGTGCATTTTCACTTGAAGCAGGTTTTGGTGCGTTGGTGGGTGTCATCGTCCAAGGTTTCAAACGTGCTGCATTCTCCAGTGAGGCAGGTATTGGTTCTGCTGTGATTGCCCACTCTACCGCAGCCGTCAAATACCCCGTGCGCCAAGGTATTGTTGCCTTGTATGAACCCTTTATTGATACCATCATCATCTGCACCATGACAGCCTTGGTCATTGTGGTGACAGGCGTATACAACGACCCAGAACACATCGCCCTTGTGGAAGCCAAACAAGGTGCAGCCCTCACATCCGTTGCTTTTGGTTCGGTTGTACCTTGGTTCTCCAGTATTTTATCACTTTCCGTGGTGTTATTCGCTTTCAGCACCATGATTTCATGGTCATATTATGGTGAGCGATGCTGGACATACTTATTTGGCGAAAAGTTTTCCATGGTTTACAAAATCATGTTCCTCACCTTTATCATCCTTGCCACCCTAGGCAGCGCAGGCAACATCCTAGACTTCAGCGACCTACTCCTACTCGCCATGGCACTACCCAACTTTATCGGTTTATATATCCTACAAGATAAAGTCGGCACTGCCCTCAAAGATTATCTCGCCAAACTCAAAAATGGCGAGTTTGAAACAAAATAATCATGCCTGTGAT
>JAUZQX010000097.1 GCA_030950765.1 Ghiorsea sp. | reverse complement strand
ATCATAACACTGATGACAGGAAATTGAGTTAGGTTAATAAAATATTAATAAGGAGTTGGGTATGAAAGAAGTTGAAAAAGCTGGTCATGTTATGTTCAATGCAGATGCATGGCAGTTTTCTGACCCCGTGGTCTTTTGGGTGACAGTAACTGTGGTTTTTTGTGTTAGTATGCTTACCGTATTATTTTTCTGGGTAAGAAAAAACATGGCTGATGAAAGAAAAAATAAAAAGGGAGGTACGAACTCGTGAGTTCTGTAGCTGAAAAAGAACAGTATAATTATGACATTGTTAAATTTTGTGTCATAGTAGGTATTTTAATGGGTGTGATAGGTACTGCAGTCGGAACTTGGATTGCATCGGAATTGGCATTTCCAATTTTGAACTTTGATATTGCTGAAATTAGCTTTGGGCGTTTGCGTCCTGTGCATACAAATACAGTAATATTTGGGTTTGGTGGTTTCCTGCTTTATGGAGCTGGACTCTATATGGTGCAACATTGTACACATGCAAGGGTTCGCCTTGAAAAACTCGCATGGACTGCAATTGCATTGTGGTTAATTGCAATGATTTGTGTATGGGTAACTTTACCACTAGGTATCACGCAAGCCAAAGAGTATCATGAAGCTGAATGGTGGATTGACCTTATGATGGCTGCATCATGGGTTTGTTTTACAATCTCCTTCTTAGCAACTATTGCTGCACGTAAGATGTCTCATATCTACGTTGGTTTGTGGTTCTTTATCTCCATGTTATTCATGGTAACTTATATCTTCGTATTTAACGGACTGGCGATTCCAGTGGATATGACTTTCTCATACTCTGCTTATTCAGGTATTCATGACGCTATGACTCAGTGGTGGTGGGGACATAACGCCGTTGGCTTCTTCCTAACAGCTGGTTTCATTGGTGTGATGTATTATTTCGTACCAAAACATGCAAACCGTCCGATTTATTCTTACCGTTTATCGGTATTACATTTCTGGTCTTTAACTTTCTTGTATGTATGGGTTGGTGCGCATCATCTTCATTATACAGCGATTCCTGATTGGACACTTTCACTCGGTGCGGGTATGTCGATTGCACTTATCTTCCCATCATGGGGTGGTATGATTAACGGCATGATGACCATGTCTGGTGCTTGGGATAAACTTCGTACTGACCCTGTGATGCGCTTCATGGTTGTAGCACTTGCCTTCTACGGTATGTCTACATTTGAAGGCCCATTGATGGGTACAAAATCTGTGAATGCTCTTTCTCATTATACAGACTGGACTGTTGGACATGTTCACTCTGGTGCTTTGGGTTGGAATGCAATGATTGCGATTGGCGCGATGTATCACATGATTACACGTATGTGGAATACTGAAATGTGGTCTGCAAAACTTGTAAACATGCATTTCTGGGTTCATCTAACAGGCGCTGTTCTTTATATCACAGCCATGTGGGGTTCTGGAGTATTGCAAGGTTTGATGTGGCGTGCATTTGATGAGTATGGCAACTTGGTTTATACCTTTGCTGACTCTGTTGCTGCTATGCATCCATTCTATGCATTACGTGCAACAGGCGGATTCTTAGTATTCTGCGGTTTCTGCATCATGCTGTATAACACATTAAAAACAATTAGCGCAGTGAAAGCGGGCACCAATGTTACGCTGACCGCTGAAGCTAGAGCATAGGAGATAATCAATGTCTGAATACAAAAAAGGCGGCGGAATGATCCGCGGTATTCCTCATGATACTATCGAACAAAGTTTGCCAATTTTGGCAGTCTTTGTGGCCATCTTGGTGGCTGTGGGTGGTATTGTTGAAGTTGTACCTTCGTATTATCTTGATGATGCTGAACCAGCTGTTGAGGGTGTTCGCCCTTATACACCATTGGAACTTGAGGGTTATGCGATTTATCGTCGTGAAGGTTGTTTCCTTTGCCATTCGCAAATGATTCGTCCGTTCCGTGATGAAAAAGAGCGTTATGGTCACTTCTCACTGGCAGCTGAATCAGGATTTGATCACAACTACCAATGGGGTTCTAAACGTACAGGCCCTGACTTGGCTAGATTGGGCGGCAAATATACGGATGCATGGCATATTCAACATATGCGTGCGCCACGATCTGTTGTTCCTGAATCAGTCATGCCGAACTATATGTGGCTTGAAGAGACTGCTTTGGATACAAGCAAAACCAAACGCCGTATGGAAGTTTTGGCTATGATGAATGTTCCTTATAGCGCCGATGATATTGCAAACTGGGAAGCAGACATGAAAGCACAAGCAGGTGTTGATGACGGTGATGGTGAAGATGCTCTTCGCACACGTTATGAACGCAAAACTTGGGAAATTGACGGTGAAGTAACTCAATGGACAGATTCGTTTGAGCCTACACCTATCAATGTTCGCGCTTTTGATGGTGATGCTACTGATGTAACAGAGCTTGATGCACTTATTGCATACCTACAAATGTTAGGTAAAAGTGTTCACTTTGAAGAAGGTGTCGATTATTATCATGATAAATTCGGCCAACCTTACCGCAAATAACACATGAGCTATGGTACTTTAACCATTTTTCTTGTTCTTTGTACGATTGCCCTATATTTGTGGTTTTTTCGTACAAAGGATGAGAAGTATGCAGATCAAAAAAACGTTATTTTTTCTAAGAAAGACTTGAAGAAACAATCCGAGGAGGGTAAACATGAGTGATCATAATGATCAAACTGATAACAGTACTGGCCATGAGTGGGACGGTATTAGAGAACTTAAAAATCCACCACCAACATGGTGGGCATGGGGCTTTTATGCGGGTCTTACCTTTGTAACTTGCTACTATTTCATTTATCCATCAACACCTATGAATAATAAAATTCAAGAAGTGGTGAATGGCGTAACAGGTATGGAAGTTATGGTTCATGGACATACCAAAGGTATTATGGCAATGGTTAATTCCAATCCATATTACCAAGGTGAAAAGTGGACACAATCCGAAATTGATGCGCTAGTTGCGAAGGGTCACAATGAGTTGACCATTAAAGCTGGTGACTTGAAGTATCAAGATGGCTGGACTGCAATCAATGAAATGCGTGATGACGTAGCAGAAATTGAAGCAGTACGTGAAACTTCAATGGCTAAATTGGCTACGATGTCTGTAGATGAAATTTTAGCAGATGATGATATGCGTCAATTTGCCTTGGGTCGCTCGGTTGTGTTGTTTGGTGATAACTGTGCCGCTTGTCATGCTTCTGGTGGACAAGGAAACTTGAATGCAGCACATCCTGAAAACTCGTTTCCAAACTTGACGGATGATGATTGGTTATTTGGTGGTTGGACTGCTAAAATCCAAGAAACTATTACTGATGGTCGTGAAGCTTCTATGCCTCCTAAAGGTGGTAATGAAGATTTGACGGAGGAAAATATTGATGACTTGGCTAAGTTTGTAGTGGCTTTGTCTTCAGGTGATGCTGTTCTGGAAGTTAATGATGATGATGAAGGTGTGTTGACAAAAGGTGCTGATCGTTTTGCTGGCGCAAATGAATTGTTCCAAGAAACATGTGCAGGTTGTCATAGTGCAAATGCTAAAGGCTCCATGTTAAATGGTGACTTTGACACAGGTGCTGTAAACTTAACGGATGGTATTTATCGCTTTGGTGGTAGCTTGGCTACAATCAAAGAAACAATTGCCAAAGGTCGTACTGCAAAAATGCCAACATTTGCAGACCGTTTGGATGAGGTTTCTATTAAAATCTTAACCGTACGTGTTCATGAACTTGGTGGCGGAATGGCTGGTGAACCAGCTGAGTAAGACTTTATCTTAAGTCATGGAAAGGCGGCCTTTATGGTCGCCTTTTTTATTGATAATTGGGGAGAAAAAATGAATTCAGTTACACTTAAAACAAGCTTAATTGCATTATTAATGATTTGGCTATTACTATTTACAATTGATTCTATGTTTGGTATCGATTGGCCTAACTATACAGTACAGAGAATTTTCATTTGGTTTCCAACAGTGCTGATTGCTATTTACTGGCTTGTATTTGGTGGTTCGAAAAAGAAAGAATAGTTACTTGTTGGCTAAGATAGTCTCCCAACCTTTACCGCATACAGTACCTTTACAAACAAACCAACGCACCTTGCCTGCACTGCGTCCATCACTGCCATCAATTTCATCATCATGATTTTTGCATATATCTAGGGTTACTGCTTCTAAATGTGTAAAATCTTTTTCATTTAGTGTTGATTGCTGATAAGCAGCGATACTTTTTGCTGTTGTACAATAAGACAGATTTCTTGAGTCTTCAGTTGCCAACACATACACGGCAAAAATAAGACCGAGCACCATTGGAATGGGTACAATAAAATAACTTATGTTATAAAAACGCTCAGTATCTTTATCCTGCTTTGTATTGCTCATCATAACCTCTCAATTTATTGCGAGTTTAAGCGCTTCTTTATCAAGCGCAATAAGCAGTATGATTTTCACCTTTTATCGATAGTTTTCGCATATGGCAAAGAAAACAGCACAACATACACCCATGATGCAGCAGTATCTCAAAATTAAAGCAGAACATGCAGACTGTTTGCTTTTTTATCGCATGGGTGATTTTTATGAAATGTTTTTTGATGATGCTATTCATGCTTCCAAGATATTAAATATTACGCTTACTAAACGCGGCAAAGCCAATGGCGATGACATTCCTATGGCGGGTGTGCCTTGGCATCAAGCTGAAGGTTATTTAGCCAAGCTAGTTGCAGCTGGTTGTAGGGTTGCCATTTGTGATCAAATGGAAGCAGCAGATGCCAGTAAAGGTCCTGTAAAACGTGAAGTGGTACGTATTGTTACGCCAGGCACAATAACCGAATCATCTCTTTTAGAACAAGAAACCTCAGCGCCGCTTGCTGCTTTGTACTTGGAAAGTGATATGTGGGCAGTGGCATCATTGGATATTGCCTCTGGGCAATGGAAACTGATGCAGGCTAGTGTAAACACAGGGCAAGTATTACAAGAATATTTAAGTGTACTTAATCCTGCCGAATTATTGGTGCAAAGAAATATTGATGCCTCACAAATTCCTGATGGGGTTAAAAGATGGGAAGTGGGTGATTGGTGTTATGCAACGGATGTATGCCAAGACAAATTGGCTCAGTTTTTTGGTTTGGGTGATTGGTCATCTTTGAATCTAGAAAACCATGAATTGATAACCAAAGCTGTGGCAGCGGTGCTGGTGTATGTGGAACAAACGCAAAAAAGTAGCGTGGCACATTTGAGTTTGCCCGTATATCAAGAGCAGCAGCAGGGTATGCGTATTGATATGCGTTCGCGCCGTAATTTGGAAGTGCATTGTACAATGACGGGTGAACGTAAAGGTAGTTTAATTACTGCGTTGGATAAAACACAAACCCCGATGGGTGCGCGATTGATTCGTGATTGGATAGATAACCCTTTAACAGATTTAAGTCAGATTAAACAACGGCAACAGGCAGTACAAAGTTTGTTTGATGATGTGGAGACACGAGAACAGATTGATGAAGGTTTGCGGCATATTCGGGATATGGAACGTACGTTGGCGCGTATTGTATTAAAGCGTGCAGCCCCTAGAGATTATCGAGGTTTAACTGATAGTATTTTAGCTTTACCCACTTTGATTGCAGCTTTGCAAGACCGAGGTGGGCTGTTTAAACCCATGCGTCAAGCCATGTTAGGCCTTGAAGATTTGGGCGCATTGTTAGCCTCTGCTTTGGTGGATTTACCACCTGCATTGTTTCGTGATGGCGGGGTGATTCGCCAAGGTTTTGATGCGGAGTTGGATAGGTTGCGTACTTTGGCAGGTGATGCTGATGACTGGCTAAAAGCTTATGAAGCCAAAGAGCGTGAACGCACGGGGCTTGCCAACCTTCGTGTCAAATACAACAAGGTGTTTGGTTATTTCATCGAAATATCTAAAGCTCAAGCTGTATCAGCACCCCCTGAATATGTACGCAAACAAACTTTGGTTAATGCCGAGCGGTTTATTACCGATGAGTTGCATAAATTTGAATCGGAAATACTGGGCGCAAAAGATGCAGCCATGCAAAAAGAAGAAGCTTTGGTAACGGATTTGCAGCAACACATCACAAGCAAAACAAGCATGATTCAAGCTGCAGCGTTGGCTGTGGCAAGTTTGGATGTGTTGGTTTGTTTTGCGAAATCGGCGGTGAAACATCAGTATGTTTGCCCTGAAGTGCATGGTGGGGCAACGCTGAAAATTGAGGGTGGTCGCCACCCTGTGGTTGAGCAGTTTCTTCATGATGCCCCCTTTGTTGCCAATGATACGCACATGGATATGCGTAAACGGCAGTTTATGTTGCTTACCGGGCCTAATATGGGCGGTAAGTCAACCTATATGCGGCAAGTCGCTTGGATTGTTTGGTTATCCCATGTGGGTTGCTTTGTGCCTGCCGAAGCAGCGCGTATTCCGCTGACGAAACGTTTGTTTACAAGGGTTGGTGCAGGTGATGAATTATCTTCTGGTCGCTCAACCTTTATGGTGGAAATGATGGAGACGGCTGCCATTTTGAACCATCTTGAACCCAAATCGTTGGTGATTGTGGATGAGATTGGACGCGGAACCAGCACTTGGGACGGGCTTGCCATTGCATGGGCTGTGGCTGAGCGGTTGATTGCTGCCAAAGACGTACTCACTTTGTTCGCCACTCATTACCATGAATTAACGGATTTACCTGAAACACATGCCACAGCCTTTAATGCGTCAGTAACGGTGCGTGAATGGAAGGGTGAAGTGATTTTTATGCATCAGGTGGTTGAGGATGCAGCAGATAGGTCATACGGCATTGCCGTGGCGCAATTGGCAGGGCTGCCGCGTGATGTGGTGAAATCTGCGCGTGAACATTTATATAGGCTTGAGCATGATTCACAGCTGCAAGCTGAATCAGGCAAAACTCAGTTAGGTTTGTTTTCTGAAGCCGAAAAACGTCGACAAGAAGAAAGTTTAAAACGTTTGGAAGTGGTTGAAAGCATGATTGAAGCAGCCGATATTAACAATATGCGACCACTTGAAGCCCTGACTTTTTTGGACGACTTAAAAAAGAAACTTTCTTAAGTCGGTTAGGCAAATCGCATCAAAATAGGGTGTTTATTTTGTCTCACCGTAGTACCCGCAAGAAGCCTGCCCCTTGCGGGTACTGCGGGGAATATGCCTGCCTAGTCAATATTTTAATGCGGCTGCCCTGAGTCAATTCGTTTAAATACCCAGGTTTGAAATCAGTGGGCGTGAATAGCATTAGTCGCAGTCACAGACTTCCCAGCGTAAAAACTCGCGGGTCTCAAGCTTTTGAGGGTTCTGCAATAGTTCTTGGCTTTCACCTGTTTCAATGATTTTTCCATCACACATAAAAATAAGTTGACCTTGTAAACGTTTGGCTTGTTCCAAGTCGTGGGTGACACACAAGATAGGCATGTTTTTTGCCAAGCGGCGCAGCGATATTTCAATCAACTGTTTAGAGCGTGGGTCTAAGGATGCTGTGGGTTCATCCAAAAGTAATATGGAGGGTTGCAGTGCCAAAGCGCGAGCGAGGCATAAACGTTGTTGTTGTCCAATGGATAGGCTGACGGCAGGTTGGTTTAACCTATCTTTGACTTCATCCCAGAGTGCAGCTTGGATTAGACAATCATGGATAAGTGTAGTTGTGTCTTGCTTGCGTTGTTTTCTAGGCAAGCCAAAGGTGACATTCTCGGCAATGCTTGCTGGGAAAATAGCGGGTTTTTGTGCAATTAAACCAATAAACTTGCGTAGGTTATCTTCACCAGCTTGCCATTGTTTGATGCTGGTTTTATCAATAGTTATCTCGCCGCCCCAAGTTGAATATAACATGTTTAAACAACGAAGCAGTGAGCTTTTTCCAGCACCAGAGGGCCCAATGAGGGTGGTAATACCTGTGATGGGCAGTGAAAAGCTGATGTTGTTAAGGATAGGATTGTTTTCAAGTTGAAGAGATAACTGTTCAACAACAAGAAAATCTTTTTGAACATGTATTTTAGGTGTGTTTTTAACATCTATATTGGTTTGCATCATGTGGTGTCATACCTCCGCAAATACCCAGCCATCAATGAAAAACATAAGACCAACAGCAGCAGCGTGGCAGCCGATGCCCAAGCGGTATGAATAGCTTGGATGTTGCTGCCCTCTTGGGCAAGGTAAAAAATATGGGTTTGTAAACTGGTCACAGGTGAAAAGATGGAATCAGGCCATGTGATGCCAGAAAACACAGTGGCAGTGAACAAAATGGGTGCAGTTTCGGATAAGGCGCGAGCCATGCTTAATAATAAACCTGTGAGTATATTTGACCATGATGCAGGCAACCAAATACGTATGATAACGTTTAATTTTGAAAGCCCTAAAGATAATGCTGCATCGGTTTGTTCGCGGGGAATACGGGCAAAAGCATGGATAAGGCTATTGCTCAATAAGGGTAAAATAATAATTGCCAAAATCACTGAGCCAGTGAGTAAAGAGATGCCCCATTGCAGGGTATGTACGAATACAATCAAGCCACATAAACCATAAACAATGGGTGGAATACCTTGCAACATTTGCAATAAAGTCATCAGTAGTTTTTTGTGATTTTGGCTTGCCCAAAAAGCATGGAAAAGCGCAATGCTAAAGGCGATGGGTAAGGCGATAAAACACGCCAAAGCCATCAGCAATAAAGAACCTGTGATTTGTGGAAGTATGGATTGTCCTATGCTATTCACACCAACAACGCTTATATCTGAACCAAAGATAAGCGAGAGGTTGAGTGCAGGCATGGCTTGATAGAAAATATACAATACACATGCCGCGGGCAGTAAAATGGCTGGTATAGCAAACATGATGAGTATGATTTTCATGTGCTAGGCCTCATCTTTTGTGCACTAAAGCTGAAAAATACGGCAACGATGGCGAGTATCAAGCCACATGCCATCAATGCCGAGAAGTGCAAAGAGCCAAAGGCTGCTTCGCCCATTTCTCTGCCTATGCGCGAGGTGAGTGTTTGTGCGGGTTCTAAAATATTGTAAAAGGGTTGGGGCATTCTATCGAGTGAACCAACCACCAACATCACAGCCATAGTTTCACCCAAACCTCGCCCAACAGCCAACAAAATGCCACTGCGAATGCCAGGCCATGCTTGCGGTAATAAGATACGCAATAGTTGTTGGTTCCAGTTTAACCCTAGTAGTTTTGCTGCTTCGCGCTGCTCAGGAGCTACACCTTGCAAAGCATCTTGTGCCATAAGCATGATGGTGGGTAATATCATCAGTGATAAAATTAAACCTGCGGCAAGTAGGCTATGTCCTGTGAGTAAGTTCAGCTGTGATTGCAATAAAGGAAGCAATAACCAAAGCCCAATAAGCCCATAGACCACTGAAGGAATACCAGCCAAAACCTCCATGCTTAAACGTATCCATGCTTGCCAAGTTGAGGATACGATTTCACTGCTTACAATCGCTGCAGCAAGCCCACAGGGGATTGCAATGAGCAAAGCAATCAATAGTGCCCAAGCTGTGCCTGTAATGGCGGGCAAAAAACCATATAAATTTTCGTAGGGGTACCATTCATCTAACCATAAGGTTTGGATGCCAAATTGCTGGAAGAACAACCAAGCGTTATCCCATAAAAACCAGAGCAACACAGCAATGCTAAAGGCTGCTGTTAAGCAGCCCAGCCAAACAAAACTGGCAAGCATCGATGGGCGCAACATTAACATTTAGTGGACAGGCAAATAACCCACTTCTTGAACAATGGTTTGCCCTTGTTTAGCAAGTAAGAATTGTACAAATTTTTGGGCAGCTTGTGGGGCATGTTTGGGTAGCAACACATGCAAACCACGCGCCAGCGGATAGCTATGATCGCGCACATGTTCAATGGTTGGTGAAATCAATTTCCCATCGACAATGATCGCAATACCACGTACTTTATCATTGAGCCAAGCATTAGATAACATACCAATGGCAGCATTGCTGCGTGAGATAATGGCTTGTTCTTCATTGTTGGAGCCTGAAATGATGGATGCACCTTTTGCACGCGCATGTTTGTCTCCCAGAATAGCCTCGGCAAAGACATGGCGTGTACCGCGTGATGCTTCTTTATCAATGACCACAATGCGAGCGTCCAAACCACCAACCTCTTTCCAATTGCGAATGTTACCACGATAAATATCCGCAATTTGCCCTACACTTAAGGCGTGGACACCGCTTGCATATACTGCTTTCGAAACTGCAACAGCGACGGCATCAGCTGCGATAACAATATTATCGACCTTACCTTCTAGTTTGGCTTGTTCTTCCGCTGTGGTATTGCGAGAGGCCATGCCGATTTGCGCTGTGCCTTGAATAACAGAAGCAATACCTACGCCTGAGCCACCGCCTGATACCGTGATGATAATATCAGGGTGTTGTTGGTGGTATAATGTTGCAGCCTGTGAAACCACGGGTAATACGGTGGTTGAACCTACCACATGGATGTATTCATTCGCATGAAGCGTGCTCCCCAAAAGTAAAATACTGCTCATCAAAATAGTTTTTAACATCGCTTACCCCTCACTGAAATATTGTAATCAAGTTCTTGGTCGATGGCGACAACAAATTCTTACATGGGTGATGATTGACATTTGTTACGCTAAGAGGAGGTTTTGTTGCAGAATATTTATCCTAAAAAGAGAGTGGCATTTATCATGGGCAGAGCTTACCAAAACAAAAAAGAAGATATGGCAAAAACCGCTGGTATGAAGACCAAGGTTTATTCTAAATATGGTCGTGAGATTTATGTTTGTGCCAAAAGTGGCGGTACAGATCCAGATGGTAACTTATCGCTGCGTCGTTTGATTGATAATGCCAAAAAAGACCAAGTGCCAGCGCATGTGATTAAAAATGCTTTGGACAAAGCTGAAGGTGGGGCAGGTGAAGACTTTCAGCCAGCGCGTTACGAGGGTTTTGGGCCTGCGGGCTGCATGGTGATTGTGGATTGTTTAACAGATAACCCCAACCGTACTTTTGCTGATGTGCGTAAATGTTTCACCAAGAACGCTTCTAAGCTGGGTGGACCTGGTGCTGTGGCACACATGTTTGACCATGTTGCGGTGTTTGTTTTCAAAGGTGATGATGAAGAAGCTGTGCTTGAAGCGTTGATGATGGCAGATGTGGATGTGCA
>JAUZQX010000096.1 GCA_030950765.1 Ghiorsea sp. | reverse complement strand
AGCACTTCACCGCCTTCGACAGCAATCACAATGCCGACTTTTTTCAAGCCAGCACTTCCCCAAGCTTGATTTGCGCACCGCGTAAATAGTCGGCGGCATTCATAACTTTTTTGCCTTCGGGCTGAATTTGTGTGATGCGATAAACCTTTCCATCACCACAAGCTACATCCAAACCGTGTTGAATGCCAAGCACAATACCTGCACCTTGTTTGCTTGTTTCATCAAGCACTTCACCCGCAATCAATTTTAATGCTTTACCTTGATACTGCGTACGCACACCGGGTTTGGGTGTAAAACAGCGCACCAACCTTTCAATATAACCCGCATCAAGCGACCAATCGATAATACGCTCATCATTGGTGATTTTTTTGGCGTAGGTCGCACCGTCTTCTTCTTGAGGTGTGGGTTGAAGTTCGCCCGACACAATCTTAGGCAGGCTTTCCATCAAAGCTTGTGCGCCCAAGCTTTGCAAACCTGCCCAAAGTGAAGCCCCTGTGGTTTCTGCTGTAATCGGCAGGCGTTTTTCGAGGTATACACCGCCAGTGTCTAAACCTTCCTCCATTTGCATGATGCAAACACCTGTTTCTTTATCACCAGCCAGCAAAGCCCGTTCAATCGGTGCTGCCCCGCGCCAACGCGGAAGCAATGAAGCATGGATATTAATCGGTGCAACCTTGGGCATTTCAAGCCAAGACGCGGGTAAAATCATACCAAAAGCGACCACCACCAACACATCACATTCTCTTGCTTTAAGCCACGCCAATGCTTCATCATTATCACGCAGTTTTTCAGGCGTAATCACATCAATACCAGCAGCCAATGCCGCTTTTTTAACAGGTGAAGGGGTAAGTTTCATGCCACGCCCAGATTGACGGTCAGGTTGAGACACCACCCCCACCACGTCCACATCATCGGCTTGCATTAAAACATCTAAACAACCCACAGAAAAAGCAGGTGTACCTGCAAACACAACTTTAATCATGATAGATACTTTTTCTTCAATTTCTTCGTAATCATACGCCGTTTGAGCGGTGTAAAATAATCAATAAATACTTTGCCATCCAAGTGATCAAATTCATGTTGCAAAGCTACGGCTTGAAAACCTTGAAAATCTTCTTCGTGTTTCTTGCCATCCAAGTCATACCAGCGCAAACGCACAGCATTCGGACGCTCTACATCACCATAAATATCAGGAAGCGACAAACAACCTTCTTCATTGATATCCGTTTCATCACTTTTCCAAAGGAATTCAGGATTAATCCACACTTTATGATTGCGCTGACCTTCAGCTTCTTCACTGCGCCAGTCTACATCCGTCACCGCCACACGAAGTGATACACCAACCTGTGGCGCAGCAAGACCCACACCCGGCGCGTCATACATGGTATCCAACATATCTTGTACAAGCTCTTTTAAACTGGGGTCATCAAAGACTTTCACAGGTTTAGCTACCTGCTTCAAACAGTCTTCGGGGTAAATCAGTATTCGCCTAATTGTCATAATATCATCGCCATATCTTTTTAACTCTCTATCGGACTAAGCAAATGTAAAGCTTGGTCTAAACCACCGTCACTTAAAACATAGGGTGCTAACTCACGCACCTTGGGTTTGGCATGAAAAGCAATACCTAAACCCGCAGTTTCAAGCATAAGTAAATCATTCGCCCCATCACCCAAAGCCATAGAATGCGCCAAATCAATGCCCCACACTTCGCTTTGTTGCTTCAACAGTTCTTTTTTTACTTGCGCATCCACAATGTCACCAAGTACACGCCCTGTAAGTTTAGCATCCACGATTTCTAAAGTGTTCGCAGCTACAAAATCTAAATTTAATCGCTGCTGCAACAATGTCGTGAAATAGGTAAATCCACCCGATACCAAACCAACTTTCCAGCCCGCTTGATGCACAGTTTCAATCAAATTTTCAGCACCCTTGGTCAATCGAATACGCTCATCATACACACGCTGCAGCACAGATACATCCAACCCAGCCAATAGCCTCACCCGCGCAATCAATGATTCTGAAAAATCCAACTTGCCTTCCATCGCTTGTTGCGTAATGGCGGCAATATCTTTTTTAATACCCAAAAAATCTGCAATTTCATCTATGCATTCGCATTGAATCAATGTGCTATCCATATCCATAAATAAAATACCCGGTGCTTCCAAGCTGGGTACGGGCTTGGCTTCCACAAAGGCAATATCAATACCAATATCTTCGGATAACTGACGAAACTGTTTACTTAAAAACTTACCACTTGAACCTTGACCGTATATCGCAAGCTTCCAACCGCCCACCACTTCATCAGCAGCAATCACTTCCAGCCCTGCATCAGCCAATGCTGCTGCCACTTTGGCATAACTCTCATTATTTGATGTTTGTGAAAGATAAAGCTGCAAATTTGCAGCCTGTTCACAACATTCAGACACATAGGATTTCAACATAAGCCATAGCTTATAAAAATTCACCAAGATTGCATCTTTTGCTTTTTACGCCCAACCAACGCATGAATCATTGAAGCTATAGGTTCAACAATACACGGTAATAAAAGTTGTCCACGTATCCTGTGGATAACTTTGTGGATAACGTTGTGTGTAACTCGCATCAGCTTAAATATACAACACACTTAGCCATTTGCATATTTTTTAGGCATCCGGATTACTACCTTATTTAACAACATCTTACATAACAATACTGTATTTCTAAAGGAGAAACCCAAGCCCATAATGACAAAACGATGACACAGCCTAAAAAAGTGCATAAGTTTACTGTGTCAAGCATTATTTTTACTTATTTTTCTCGTGCTGCAAAGGTTTGGGCTGGTCTTTTTAGCCCGCTTTAACTCAGATTTCACCCATCCCATTCACAACAAAGCACACGTTAACCCCACCTTATTTTAATCCAACTTAGACGAGTACATTGCATAAGCTGACATCGCCCCTTACGCTTGCAGCCATGAAAACTTACGCACTCAAGCGCCTTATCGCCATGATTCCCCTACTCTTGGGTATCACCATCATATCCTTTGGCATGATGCACCTCGCCCCCGGCGAACCATCCGTGGTCGGCCAAGCTTTCGACCCCAAAGTTTCATCCCAAGATATTGAGCGCCTGCGCACCTTTTACGGCTTAGACAAACCCTTATACGAGCAATATTTCAACTGGTTAGGCAGGCTTGCCACCCTTGATTTTGGTAACTCATTCTCCGCCGATAGCCGCCCAGTGTTAGACAAAATCGCCGAAAGATTACCCGTCACCCTTTGGATAAACGTGCTCGCCATGGTATTGATATTAATTGTCGCCATTCCTATTGGCGTGGTTTCTGCGGTGCGCAAAGATTCGTGGTTAGACCGCAGTTTAACCGTATTTGTCTTCCTAGCCTTTGCCATCCCATCCTTTTGGTTGGGTTTATTGCTGATGATTGCTTTGGGTGTAAACATACAACTACTGCCCATCTCAGGCATTCACGACTACGATTGGCAGCAAATGAGTTGGCTAAACCAACAGATCGACCTACTCAAACATTTGATTCTACCCGTATTTGTCTCAGCCATTGGTGGGCTTGCAGGTATGTCTCGCTTTATGCGAACGGGTATGTTGGATGTGATTCGCAGCGAATATATCACCACAGC
>JAUZQX010000095.1 GCA_030950765.1 Ghiorsea sp. | reverse complement strand
TTGTAGAATGGATCTTGGGCAAACTTATAAGCCGCATGCCCTGAAAACATCAAGTTATGTTCGGGTGCATCACCATAGGCTGATTTTAACAATGTTTTTTGAATGCAATAACTTCTTGGGTCTGCTTTGCGCCCTGTGGTTCCTTTTTCATTATCTGCCCAGTTGCTAAATTTACACTGTGACAAACAACCCATACAATCCAATTGATCCTTGCGGATTTCGGCTGCTTTTTCTTCAGTCACAAAGACAAATGTAGCATCTGGTGTAGGCAATGCTTTGGTAAAGCCTTGCGCAATCCACTTGTCTGCACTTTCTTTACCATGCGCAGTTAAATAAACTTCTCGGTTTCTTGGTCCATAAGTAAATGGCACAACATGACCATCGGCTGCTTCAGGGTGATCAGTAAAAGCTACTTGACGCTCTGTGCGTGCATAAAGTTCATCAAGAAACGTATTACGCACCGCAGATGAATAAAAACCTGTGGGCGAGAAGGGGTTGAGTGCAACATCGCCTTCTTTTAGCCCTAGCAGTGTATCACCCCATGAATCACGAACAGGGCTTTCTTGGGTCAATAATGGTCGCGTGCCAAATTGGAAAACAATAGGGCCAATCTCAGGATTACTCATCCAATCTGTCCAGTCACGTAGATACCAAACACCACCTGCCATAATAATCGGCGTTTGCTCTAAACCAAACTTGTTCATGGTTGCACGCAATTCTTTCACCCGTGGATATGGGTCTTCAGGCTGGTCAAAACGCTCAGTATTAGACAAACCATTGTGCCCACCTGCAAGCCAAGGGTCTTCATAGACTACGCCGCCCAACAAGTCTGGTGCTTTACGATATGAGCGCAACCACAGCGCACGGAATGCACGACCTGAAGACACAATCGGATAATAATGTACACCATATTGCGAGGCAATTTCAGCCAGCTTAAAAGGCATACCTGCACCACATGTTACACCGTTTACAATACCTTTGGCTTCTTTTAAAATACCATGAAGAATCTCTTGTGCCCCGCCCATTTCCCAAAGAACATTGACATGCAGCCTACCATTTCCATCTGCAATATCATGGGCTTGGCGCAGTTGAGTTAAACCACCTTCAATACCAAATTGAACCAGCTCTTTAAAACGCTCTTTACGATTACGACCCTTATATTCTACAGGAATAATATTGCCTTGCTCATCTAGACGGCTGGCATTCACCGCCGATACAGTGCCTATGCCACCCGCTTTTGCCCACTCTCCAGAAGTCAAACCTGTGGAAACACCAACACCCTTACCACCTTCAATAAGTGGAAGAACTTCTTTACCTGAAATATGCATAGACTCTAAATTGAATGACATAAAAACACCTTAAATTTGATAATAAAAAAACAGTAAATAACTAAAAAGCACAATAGCTTTTAACCTTACAAATCAATTACATCCCACAGCATAAGCAATACTATTAATCAGCACAAGTTCATTCTCTTTTTCAAAAAACGCTAAGGTCATAAAATGGTCACTGTATTTGTGCGGAAAACACTCCCTTCACTTCCCAAACAGGTCTCCTGCCTTATCCTGTAAGTTCAGCTCACTTGTTGCGTTATCACCTTGTTCACATGCAGCCCCCGATGGTAATTGTGGCGTAAAATCACCAATGTCTGTAAAGGCAATATCTTCACCTTCTTTGTCTGAGTTATGTGTCACATTTTGATGTATCCCTTTCTTAATCATATCCTGAATAACGACTAGGGATGCCTTATCTTGCGAATCTTTTTTACTTTCAGCCTGGGCTACAACAGTTTTCTCATGTGCAATAATCAATTCAACTGTCGAAACGTGCGTCTTATCCATCACATGTTTTTCTTCTTCAAGGGGAACCAAGTCCAGCACCACATGATGTTCAGTATCATCTACTATTTCTTGTTTCGGAACAATTTCAAGTGTGCCTAAACCAAATAAATCTATATCATTAAAATTCGTTGTCTCATTGCCTTCAAACATCACATCCAAATGTTGGCGTGCCGATTCCATCTCAGATTTAGTTTCATCCGCAACATCAACCTCAGTTTCTTTCGCCAATAGCTTGCCTAATATTGCAATTTTTAATTCCAGTGCTTTCGCTGCACCCGCTTCACCCTGTGTTTGATATACCTGCACTACGCTTTGGTAAACCTGTATAGCTGCATTAATATTTTCTGTTTTTTCAAGGCAAAACCCATAGCGAATCTTAATATCAATCATGTCTTGCATATCCTTGTCTTGCAACACAAGGGCATACAACCGTTCTGCTTCCGCAAAGGCTTCTTGAGCAACAGCTTTACGCGCTTGGCGTAACATAACGGGGATATTCATGTATTGATTATTCGCACTCCCTGCCCAATAAATTTAATTGTGATGCAAATCACTTTTGCGACAACCAACGGAGTTTGAAGTATTATCCACATATTTTCAAGTGCTAAATATCTGAGAGGACAAGCCAAAATGTTTTATTTACATGACAGCAACGCTCTAAATTTGGCGGATTCATGATGCGTACAACGGCAATTGAGGTTAAATTACATGTTATAGGAAAATTATTATAATTACCGCATAAAAAAGGATGACATGGAGTCATCCTTGTTCTTACTTGAACTATCGCATAAAAAAGGATGACATGGAGTCATCCTTTTTTAATTGCTGGTGGGGACTGGACTCGAATAT
>JAUZQX010000094.1 GCA_030950765.1 Ghiorsea sp. | reverse complement strand
GGCATTGGAGCCGCGTACGGTATCGGCAGAAGATGACAACACAGAGCTGAATGATATGAGCCGCCGTTTTAAGGTGAGTGCAGTGTTATCTATTCCCGTGTTTATTTTGGCTATGGTGGCTGATTTGGCACCATCTTGGTTGCCATCAGGTTTGCACATGAGCACAGTGCAATGGATTGAGTTTGTGCTGGCAACACCTGTGGTGTTGTGGGGTGGCTGGCCATTTTTTGTGCGTTTTGTGGCATCCATTCGCACATGGAATTTGAACATGTTTACCCTCATTGGTTTGGGTGTAGGTGTGGCTTGGCTGTACAGCATTGTGGCGTTGTTTATGCCCTCATTGTTTCCACCCATCATGCAGATGGAAGGTGCCAATGGTGAAGCACTTGTGGATGTGTATTTTGAAGCCGCAGCCGTGATTACAACCTTGGTTTTGCTGGGTCAGGTATTGGAACTAAGAGCACGTTCACGCACCAATGAGGCCATCAAACTTTTGCTTGGTATGACACCCAAAACAGCGCGTTTGGTGAAAGATGATGGCACCGAAGTGGATGTGCCTATGGAAGATGTGCAAGTTGGTGATGTGTTGCGCATTCGCCCCGGTGAAAAAGTACCAGTGGATGGTGTGGTGACTGAAGGTGAAAGCCTTGTGGATGAATCCATGGTCACAGGTGAACCTATTTCGGTTGAGAAGTTTACAGGAGAAAAACTGATTGGGGCAACGGTCAATGGCAATGGTTCGCTATTGATGCGGGCTGAAAAGGTGGGTGCAGACACGTTGCTTTCACAAATTGTGAACATGGTCGCTGATGCCCAGCGCTCACGCGCACCCATTCAAAAAATGGCGGATACCGTTGCAGGTTATTTTGTGCCTATTGTGATTTTAATTGCGGCACTTGCTTTTGCAGTTTGGTATTTTGTTGGCCCTGAACCAAAGCTTGCTCATGCTATGATTAATGCAGTTGCCGTACTAATTATTGCCTGTCCTTGTGCGCTTGGTTTGGCGACACCCATATCGATTATGGTGGGTACAGGTCGCGGTGCTACTGCGGGTGTATTGATTAAGAATGCAGAAGCCTTGGAAATCATGGAAAAGGTGAACACCGTTGTTGTCGATAAAACAGGTACACTCACTGAAGGTAAACCCAGCCTGACTACGGTTGTCACAACAGCCGATATGGCAGAAGACGAGGTTTTACTATTGGCGGCAAGCATGGAGCGCGCAAGTGAACACCCGCTTGCTGCGGCGATTGTGACGGGTGCTGAGAAGCGTAAATTAAAACTTCAAGAAACCAAAGGTTTCACTGCTATTACGGGTAAAGGCGTACAAGCTGTTGTGGCTGAATATTTTGTTCATTTAGGTAATGCGAACTTGATGTTGGATAATGATATTCAAATTGAGCAGGTCAGTGGACAAGTTGAAGAACATCAGTTGGCTGGTGAGACGGTGATGTATTTGGCTGCAGATGGAAAACTGGTTGGATTCATTGGTGTGTCCGACCCCATCAAAGCTTCAACGCCCGCAGCCATTCAAGAGCTAAGGGATGAAGGTATTGAGGTGGTGATGCTTACAGGTGACAATCACAATACTGCCAAAGCTGTTGCCGAAAAACTTGGCATAGCCCGCTTTGAAGCGGATGTATTGCCCGACCAAAAAGCCAATGTGGTCAAAGCTTTGCAAACCGAAGGTAAAATTGTGGCGATGGCAGGTGACGGTATCAATGATGCACCTGCACTTGCCCAGGCGCACGTAGGCATTGCTATGGGCACAGGCACAGATGTGGCGATGGAATCAGCAGGTGTGACGCTTATCAAGGGTGATTTAACAGGCATTGTACGCGCACGCCGTTTATCGGCTGCAACCATGAAAAATATCCGCCAAAATCTGTTCTTTGCCTTCATTTATAACTCGGCAGGTGTACCGATTGCGGCGGGAGTGTTGTATCCAGTGTTTGGATTGCTGTTATCACCTGTGATTGCGGCTGCTGCCATGAGTTTCAGCTCTGTTTCAGTGATTGTAAATGCACTCCGTTTAAAAAATACGAAGTTGTAGAATTAAGGCATGAAAAGCGATCTACTGTATATCTAGGCGCTTGTATTTATAGGAGATAGTGATGGGTGATACAAAACAACAATTTTTGTCGAGACGACAGTTTGTCAAAGGTGTAGCTGCGGCTGGGGTACTTTTACCTTTGGCAAACACACTTGCTCCTTTCGCTTGGGCTTATGATGTGAGTGAAGCAAGCCGCGTATTAAGTGGAACAACATTTGATTTAGACATTGCACCCATGAAAGTAAATTTAACGGGTAAAGATAGTATCGCAACAACGGTAAATGGTTTGTTGCCTGGGCCAGTATTAAAGCTCAAAGAAGGTGACACTGTCACCATACGTGTGACCAACCGACTGGAAGAAATGTGCACCATCCACTGGCATGGCATTATCCTTGATGCGGAGATGGATGGCGTACCTGGTATAAGTTTCCCTGGCATCGCACCGGGAGAAACATTCGAGCATAAATTTACAGT
>JAUZQX010000093.1 GCA_030950765.1 Ghiorsea sp. | reverse complement strand
GAGAAATCAGCAAGAATTGCCATCAAATCGTTGCGTGACATATTACAAGTGCTTCCAGTAACCGATAAAGAAATAGGACAATCCCTAGATTCTAAGTTTAAAGACTTCGAGGACGGCGTACAGAACTTTGTTGCAGAATGTCATGCTGCTGAATATATCATTACACGAAATAAAAAAGATTTCTTTCATAGCTCGCTTAAAGTGTTAACACCCAAAGAATATTTATTAACCCACGTGAATCATAGTCTTTAACGGTGATACGTTTGATTGAGCTGTAAAGACTTTTGCCAGCAAACATGATTGATTGCAGGGATACGTTCTAATCGCCAAGACCAGTTACCATCAAGTGTACCCGGTGTATTAAACTTGGCTTCTGTGCCTAGCTCTAAAATATCCTGCATGGGAATCACTGCCAATCTTGCGGGTGATTGAAGTGCTGCTTCTATCAATGCCCATGGCATATCTTCGGGCTTTGTTTTGAGCACGCTCAACACATGCTCACGCACATGCGGCTCTGTGCTTTCAAACCAGCCCATGGTGGTGTCATTATCATGGGTTCCTGTATAAACCACGCTATCTTCTTCATGATTGTGCGGCAAATAGGGGTTGCTGTCATCACCACCAAAGGCAAAGTGCAGGATTTTCATGCCGGGTAAAGCAAACTTTTTGCGCAGTGCGGTAACTTCTTCCGTGATTGTGCCTAAATCCTCTGCAATCAGCGGCAAACTGCCTAATTTATCTTGTAGGGTTTGTAATAATGCTGCCCCCGGTGCTTTGCGCCATTCACCGATTAATCCTGTATCACTTTCAGCAGGAATCACCCAAAAGGCTTCTAAGGCTAGGAAGTGGTCAATGCGCAACATATCCATGCGGCTTAGCTGGTGGGCAATGCGCTGCACCCACCAAGCAAAACCATCTGCTTGCAGCACATCCCAACGGTATAAAGGGTTGCCCCAACGTTGCCCTTTTTTAGAGAAATAATCAGGCGGCACACCTGCAACCTCAGTGCATTCGCCTGATTCATATAAAGTGAAAAACTGTGGGTTTGCCCATACATCAGCGGAATCATGGGCAACATAAATGGGCAAGTCGCCAAAGAGTAAAATATCTTTGGCTTCGGCATAGGTCTTAATGGCTTGCCATTGTTTATCAAATACAAATTGTTCAAAAATAACTTGTTGAATCAGCGTTTGGTGGATTACGCGCGCAGCGTCTAACGCCTCTTGTTCGCGCGTGCGTAAATCATCCGCCCATTGCCACCATGCCGCATTGTTGCTCGCTGATTTTAGAGCTGAGAACAAAGTAAAATCATCCAACCAATGGGCATGTTGCATTTGGAAGGTTGAAACTTGCTGCGCTAGTTCGGCATTGGCTTGAACATCCAACCAAAATTGATGCGCTGCTTGTTTGCGATATATTGCATGTTGCTCTGCTGTCACATCTTTTAAAGATGTGTCTTGTCGCAACCAACCTGCATCCATACATGGGCGCAAATCAATCAGTTCGGGGTTGCCGGCAAAGGTAGATAAGGATTCATAAGGGGAGCCGTGGCTGTGCGTAGGACCTAAAGGTAGAAACTGCCAAACCCTAAAACCACCAGCCACCAAGCTATCAATAAATGCCACCGCTTCTTGACCCAAAACACCTTTATGAAATGGGCCAGGTAATGATGTGATATGCAATAAAACTGCAGAACTACGGCGGTCTATCCATGCACTGTCTGCATATTGATTCAACTGCCAGCTCCGCCACGGCGCATGGCTCCGCCACCTTCGGCATCACCACCACCCGAAGAAATCGATTCATCCAAGGATTGGGGAACAGGTTGCCCAAGCAGTTGATACAGCTTTTTCAAATGGGTGCGGTAAAGTTGGTCGAAGTCCCGCACGGCATCGCTTGGATTATAGTCGCCAAACCACCAGCACCAGTCCGAACCTTCGCAAATGCGTAGTTGTTCAATGGCTGCTTCTTGGGTTGCCGAAGCAAGTGATGGATAATGTATATCAAATGCTTTTTTAGCTTCAATCAATAATTCCCAAGCCTTCGTTTTGGCATGGTCGCCAATCCAAGTGGATAAATTGCCATAGACCCAAGAACCCGCAGTGAGGTTATCTAATTTTTCCGTAGCTGGGCTCTCAACCAAATAATCACTGAATGTGGTGAGTTCAAATTCAGGGTGTTCAATCACCGCTTGATAAAGTTTGGTTAAGAAAGGCAAGGCATTTTCATGGTAATGTTCCCAAGCATTTTCACCATCCATGATGATGGCAACCACGGGCGCATCCATGCCTTGGGTACGATGACGAATGCCCGCCAATTCATGTATGAAGTTATTGATGGCATCATCGGTATTCCACTTGCTGTATTCAAAACCCAGCAAGTCGGACAACCTATCATCACGGAAGAAACAACTGATTTGATTCTCGCCTTCACCCACCAACCAAGGATGATAAAGGTCGCGGTTGCCTTGTTGTTCACGTAAATTGGTTTTGAGTGAATGATGCAATACTGCTTCACCCGTAGCACACCAGTCAAAACCTGATTGTCCAAGCAAAGCAAGGGTATCATTACACACTGCACCTTCAGCAGGCCAGCAGCCTTTGGCTTGATGCCCAAACACTTGCTCATGGCTTTGCTGAGCTTTGTGAATATGGTCAAGGGCGCGTTCCTTACCATTAGGGTAAGCTTCATCAGGAATCAAAGCATCAGCCACCGTTTGGTGCGCTGATTCAAAATCAAGCATCAAAGGCATAATAGGATGGGCATAAGGTGTGGTGGTGAGCTCTAGTTTGCCTGATTCCACCAGTTTACGATGCAAAGATGGGATATTTTCAAGTAAATCCGTAATAAGCGAGAGCAAATCATGGCGGTCTTGGCTAGTAAAACCCCCTGCTTTTTCAATCAGACGGCGGGCAACAAAGTTGTTTTGGCGCACAGTTTCACCCAGCCAAGCAAGGTGATACCAAGTGACCAAGTCAGCAAAGAAATTATCACCCAAATAATTAATCGTATTGGTATTGTTTGCATGTTCAGCCATGTTGAACAGACTGGAATATGCAGGGTAACGATGCATGTTTCTTTCGTGGTTTAAGCGGAAACAAACCTCTAAAAGGTAAGTCCGCGAAGCCGCATCAAAAGTGTTTTTCTGCGCCAGCGCAGCCAATAAAGGGTCATTGATTTCCGATGTTTTTCCATCCATAAAATCACGCAAATGGGCTGCATAATCTTCAATTTGATGGGTCAAAGAAGGTACATAATTCATCACCGCTTTGGCATGAGGGATTTGCAGTAAAATTTCTGCCATGTCGGTGTAATCTTTCATGGCATGCAGATAAACCCACGGCAAATGGTAACGCCCTGTATCAGCCTCACGGTAAAATGGCTGATGCATATGCCAGTAAAAAATAACGGATAATGGTTGGCTCATAATGTTCCTCAGTGTTGATTTGAATAAATCAGAAAGCACAAGGCTGCATGATGGATAGTGTAGCGTCCACCATGCGGCTTGAAGCTAAGGAAGCTCTGAATAAGTCTGGATGCAGCAGATTGTATTTCAGGGCATTCAAAATCCAGGCCTGTGTTGCATGCAATAGCAAGGCTATTGCTCAAACGCACAACGCAGAGTTTGGATGCACTGGACACAATATATGCGTTCATGACTTGTTCAGAGCTTCCCTAAAACTTGGTGAACTAAAGTTGATGCATTTTTTGACCTAACATTTCAGGTGTGACCAAGACAATACCTTTTTCAGACACATAAAAACGTTTGGCATCATCTTCAGCATTGACGCCGATTTCTGTACCTGCCGGAATCACTGAACCTTTATCAATCACACAACGTTTGATGGTGCAGCTTTGATGAATTTCTACATCAGGTAGAATCACTGAGTCTTCAACATTGCTGTATGAATGCACGCGAACATTGGAGAATAAGACCGAGCGGCGCACCGTTGAACCTGTAATCAAACAACCGCCTGAAATCATGGAGTCCACAGCCATGCCCCGCCGTTCATCACTATCAAAAGCGAATTTTGCAGGTGGTAATTGGTCTTGGTGCGTCCAAATCGGCCAATCGTTATCATACAAGTTCAAATCAGGTTCAATTTCTGCTAAATTAATGTTGGCTTCCCAATAAGAATCAACAGTACCCACATCTTTCCAATAGCCTGAACCACCTGTGTTGGCATCCAAGAATGGGAAGGCAAAAGCATTGGCATTTTCAATGGCATGCGGGATAAGGTCATGCCCGAAATCATGCGTTGAAGATTCATCTCTGGCATCTTGTATCAAACGCTCACGTAAATATTGGGCAGAAAACACATAAATACCCATCGATGCTAAGGCCTGGCTTGCATCACCTGGCATATGTTTGGGGTCTATTGGTTTTTCAGCAAATTCAACAATGCGCGATTCATCGTTAATCGCCATCACGCCAAATGCTTTGGCTTCATCCAAGGGTACAGGAATACAGCCCACCGTGATGTCTGCGCCATTGGCAACGTGGGCTGCAATCATTTTACCATAATCCATTTTATAAATATGGTCGCCTGCGAGAATGACCACATATTCAGGGTTGTAGTGACGGATAATATCCAAGTTTTGATACACCGCATCAGCCGTGCCTGTGTACCAACCTTCACCC
>JAUZQX010000092.1 GCA_030950765.1 Ghiorsea sp. | reverse complement strand
AGCTTTCCAAAGCCATCAATGAAGCTGAAATGCAAGGTTTGGAATCATTTTATATTGAAATCCTAGCCCAAGCAGGACACCGGCCACCAAAGCCATCGGTTGAAAAAATCGAATAAGAAAAACTAGAGAATCCATAGTTTGGGCTAATGAGATGTTGTGAACAAAGCAACTGCAACCCACTGTGATGAAGAGATAAAAACTCTAACATTCCCGCCTGAACTCTCTAGATTAGCAAGTCAACATCAGTTCACGCCTGCTTTAACAGTAAAGCAATCCTTACCCAATCATCATAATCAAGCTGCTCTGGGCGTTTTCTTGGGTCTATACCGACACCCAAATAGTCTTCTTGAGTGAGCTGCCCACGAAATTGATTATAAATCGTTTTACGTCTATGGGCAAAACCTTGGCGTACTGTTTTTTGCAAATCATCAAACGCACACTTGGGTGTTTTACCATGTGGCAGTAGTTGGATGACCATAGAGTGTACTTTGGGCGGTGGATTAAATGCACCAGGTGGCAAAACAATGAGTTTTTTTGGTGTATAAAAATGACGCACCAATACCGACAGTCCACCGTAAATCTTGGTGCCTGCCTCTGCCACAATACGTTGCCCTACTTCGCGTTGGTACATCAATACCATACCACCCGTTAACGCAAATGAAGCCAAAAGTGCCGTCAAAGGTCCACTGATATTATAAGGAAGATTACCCACAATCCATTCGGGATGACCTGCCGCCACGACATCAGTCAACACTTCCATCACATCACCATGCGACACAGACAAATTGGGGTGTTCCCCAGTCTTAGCTTGCCAGTATTCTGCAAAGCGGTCATCCTTTTCAATAATCGTCAAATGGTTTACACGCGCCAATACCGAGGTAGTAATAGCACCTGGACCTGGACCGATTTCAATCGCACTTGCGCCCTCAGGCACAGCTTGAGCAATGGTGCGGATGGCTTTTTGGCTGACCAAAAAATGCTGACCCAATGCTTTATTGGCGCGAAAGTGTTCTGACCCTGAATGTTTAGACATGGGGCTACTATACAAATCAAGGAGTAAACATCTATGCAACATTGGTTTTTCCTCATCTCTGCCATTTTATTGGAGGTGGCTGGCACCACTGCCATGAAGTTTTCCGAAGGTTTTACCAAAATCGTACCATCAGTATTGATGGCTGTGCTTTTTTTATCATCACTCGCCATGCTCACCCTTGCCTTAAAGAAGTTTGAAGTCGGCATGGCTTATGCCATTTGGTCTGGGCTAGGCACTGCATTAATTGCTATTTTGGGCATATATCTATTTAATGAAACGGCAAATATGATGAAATTTCTTAGTATTCTTCTCATTATTGCAGGTGTCGTTGGGTTAAACTTAAGCGGAGCAAAACATTGAGCATCTCATTTAACATCGATACAACATTTACTGATAACTTGCCTGCTGACCCTGTCACCCACAATACGCCTCGCCAAGTCGCTGGTGCGTGTTATTCATGGGTGCAACCCAAACCAACCAACATGCCAAGACTATTGATACATAGCCCTGAAGTTGCTGAACTTCTGGACTTAAACAAAGATGATTGTTTATCTGATGAATTTACTGAAATATTTTCGGGCAATGCTTTGTGGGATAGCATGAAACCTTATGCCATGTGTTATGGCGGACATCAATTTGGCAACTGGGCTGGGCAATTGGGCGATGGTCGAGCTATGACTATTACAGATATTGTAAACAAACACGGCGAACGCTGGAGCTTGCAACTTAAAGGTGCGGGTGAAACACCCTATTCGCGCACGGCTGATGGATTGGCTGTGTTGCGTTCATCCGTTCGTGAGTTTCTATGCAGCGAAGCCATGTTTCATTTGGGTATACCAACAACCCGTGCTTTAAGCTTGTGTGCGACCGGCGACCAAGTATGGCGCGATATGTTTTATGATGGTCACCCTGAATACGAACACGGCGCTGTAGTCTGCCGCGTTGCCCCCTCTTTTTTACGCTTTGGTAGTTTTGAAATTTTTGCCTCACGCAACGACATTAAGACGTTAAGAACACTTTTGGACTTCACCATTCGCACTTATTCCCCTCATTTGATTGAAGGCGATAACATCAATACGGACACTTACACACGTTGGTTCGCCGAAGTCTGTGATACAACCAAAACCATGATTGTACATTGGCAACGGGTAGGGTTTGTGCATGGGGTAATGAACACCGATAACATGTCAATTTTGGGTTTAACCATTGATTATGGCCCTTATGGTTGGCTGGAAGATTATAATCCCGATTGGACACCCAATACCACCGATGCAACAAATCATCGGTATGCCTTTGGCAAACAAGCGTCCATTGCCCATTGGAATTTAGCCAAGCTTGGTGAAGCAATAGCGCCATTATTTGAAGATGTCCAACCCTTACAGCAAATCATCAATAATTATGCACCTAACTACAAACAAGCTTGGCAAGCTATGATGCAGCAAAAGTTAGGCTTAAACACCTTTGATGAAGGTTTGGTTGAGCAATTGATGCATAATTTGGAACAAATGGAAACGGACATGACCATTTTTTTTCGCAAACTGGCAGATATTCAGGCTAGCGATAGTCCCAAGCAATGTTTAAACAAAGTCCGTGATGCTTTTTATGCCACGGGTGACCTTAAAGACAAGGTGGCAGATGTTTGGGCAAGCTGGTTTGAAAGTTATGTACAACACATTAAAAAAGACGAGAACAACACACGTAAAACCAGTATGAACCAAACCAATCCCAAGTATGTTTTGCGCAACTATCTGGCACAACTTGTCATTGATAAGGCCAATGCAGGCGATTTATCCATGTTACACGAGCTGTTTGAAGTGCTGAAAAAACCTTATGATGAACAACCTGAACATGAGGCAAAATATGCACAAAAACGTCCTGATTGGGCAAAAGAAAAAGCAGGGTGCTCTATGTTATCGTGCAGTTCATAGCCACCTGCTCTGTCAACCCAAAGTAGAAATGTCCTCTTTTGCCCCAGATAGAAATGTCCGCTTTTGAGTTGTTAATCTTCGCCACGGATGGTCGGGTTTTGGTTTGTAGTTGGCT
>JAUZQX010000091.1 GCA_030950765.1 Ghiorsea sp. | reverse complement strand
TATCCCCTTGTTTGAATAACATGGGGTAGGCAGGTAGGGGGCGATAATGCAGCTGATTGCCCACAATTTGTTTTGCCATCAATAGATGTTTTTCATCAAACAAAACATCAATGTCCGTGTGTGGGCGTAAGTAGGATTGCGGGTATAGTGTTTCACTGACCGCGACACCACGCATGCAAATAACAGGAATATTACTCTCATTAAATACACGAAGTACACGGGCTGTTGCATTTTTCATACGCAGTGCATCGGTTGCAAAAATACGCTCATCCATGGGGTGGATAAGTATGGGGGTGACTATTTCTTTTTGTGCAGGGGTAAGCTTAGACCAAAGCAGCGGAAAAATGGCTTCTGCTTGGGCAAAAGTCCAAAAATCGGTATTGGTCAACACATCACTGGGTGTGCGTTGGTTGAGTAAGTGACATACGTTTTGTCTGTATTGCGTAAGAGATAGCTTTGCCATGAGCATATCTTAAAGCTGAAGTTTGATAAAAGCTAGCCGATAGTATAATTGTCACAATTTGTAACGTATGTCATAGACAATGCTTAAGGTCGTGTTTATGATTGTCCTTTAAATAGTTTTGTAGCAGGTGCAGGAGTTAGTGATGAATGAACAAAAAGATACAGTCCGCGATGTTCGCCGAAAGCTTTTAAAAGCAATGGTTTATGCGCCACCTGTGATTCTGGGCTCTATGGTAGCAACACCGCGCACGGTGATGGGCGCTATTGGACAGACTAAGATCTGTAATTTGGCTGCTGGCGGAGCTGTTAGTATTGTGATTTCTTCAGGTACCAATGCATGTTGTCCTTGTGTGCCAGGATCAACAAAATTTGATCCTGTAAAGTGCGCGCGAGACCAATGTGTTAAATCTTGTGGCACGAACTGTACGCCAGCTGCTATTGCAAATATTATAGCGAATAATGATTGTGGTAAATTTTGTAAAACTTGTGGTGGTATACCTGCAAATTTACCAGGTTGCACTTGCAACTGTATTGTAGGCAGCCCGAATAAGTGTAACTAAACCATATAGTGCTCCCGCATTATATATTCCTTGCAGAAGGTCAATTTGTTCGTTGCATTTCAGATGTTGAGAACAAAACTATTACACTTATCCATGCTTTTGATGAACAAAAGCAATTGGCACTCAATGGTGATTTTGCAGAAGCTTTAACCACACTGCTGCAGGCTCCCAGTAGCCGTACATCACCAGTGTTGCAAATGCTTGAAAAGCAACATGACTGGCTAGCAGGTTTGTCGCAAGCAAGCCTTACACCGAAAGACCTCCAGCAGATGGTGCTGGGTGATGAACTTGGTCTTTTGTTTTTGGAAATCACGGATCAATGCAATGAGCAATGTATTCATTGTTATGCATCATCATCCCCAGCATGTTCTGATTTTTTATCACTGAACGAAATCAAAAGTATTCTTGAACAAGCCAGAGGCTTGGGTAGACCTTTTGTGCAATTTACAGGTGGCGACCCACTGATTCATCGAAACTTGGTTGAAGTTGTAGCATATACCCATACCTTAGACTTTGAAGGTATGGAAATTTATACCAATGGTTTATTATTAAATGAGAAATTGCTGGAGCAGCTTTTACCTTATCAGCCCAAACTTGCATTTTCATTGTATTCGCCTGATGAAGCTGTGCATGATGGTATTACACAGGTCAAAGGGAGCTTTAAAAAGACTGTAGCTGCTATTCATAGGGCGCAAGATTTGGCATTTCAGGTGCGTATAGGCATGGCGGTGATGCAACCCAATGCAGGGCATGAACAAGCCATGTTAGATTTTGCACAAGAAACGTTTTGTTTGGATAAGTCTCATGTGCGTTTTGACCCTGTGCATGAAACAGGGCGCGGAGCGAACTTAAGCACCAAAAATATTTCATTGATGCCCTCTCAGAACTCACATATGCCTGAATCAACCAAGAAACCTACACACCACCAAGTGATTCAAACGGATAAAATTGAAAGCGGTTTTGTATCTCAACATATAGGGCGTAGAGGTAAACTTGCGGTGTGTGCCAATGGTGATGTGAGCCCATGTATTTTTAACCGTGAGCATGTGCTTGGCAATATTCGTCAGCAGACATTTGAAGATATGTTTGCTGTAAAAAATAAGGGTCTAGGTAATATGAACCCAAACATTGAACGGTGGAATAACTGCCAACATCAATTAAGCTGTGGCGACTGTCAGATGGTGGCGTATACCCTTGGAGCACAAGATGAATGAAGCATTTGAAATTATAGTTCCCCATATGCCCAAACGTGTTGAGAAGCTGATTTGTGAAGAGCTTGAAGAGCAGGGTGCGTATGTTTATATCCATGAAGATGATGGCACCACGATTACGTTAAACCCGACAGCATCGGCAGTATTTGATATGTGTGATGGTCAAACCACGGCTGAAGATATGGCAAAAATCTTATCGGAAACCTTGGATGTAGATTATACAAACACGCTTAGGGATGTTAGGGAGATACTTACTGAGCTGTCAGGTTTTGGTTTCTTTCAAACATAGTGATGAAACAATGGTGTGTGCAATGCCGCATTGCGGGTGTTGTGATACAGGTGGATGCTGATACAACTGCCTGTCAGCAAGACATGTGGAAGTTTCTTAAGCTTTATGATCAAGTTGAACAGCAGCAGCCAGACTTACATTTTTCAGTGACCTGCCAGCAAGGTGTCTATCATTTTTCTTGCATCATTGGTGATCAACCAAGTTTACAATTATGGTCTAGCTCGGATGATAGAGAAGTAAGTGCAGCGTTAGAAATTCATTTTTATAGCCAGCTTGTGCAATATTTATACCAAGAAAAAAATATCTTATCCATACATGCCGCAGTACTTGGTGTAAATCATCAAGCGGTCATGTTTGCGGGTGAATCGGGTGCTGGAAAGAGCAGTATTTGTACGGCAGGGCTGTTGTCCGAAGCCAGTTATTTGTCCGATGAGTTTACCTTGTTGGCGGGGGATGGGTATGTGTATCCATTTCCGAGGCCCATGCAGTGGGAATATAAAGAACATCCAGCTTTTGATAGAGAAAAAATAGAGCGTACAGGTTTAATTGCAGCGGACTACTTTGATTTCCC
>JAUZQX010000090.1 GCA_030950765.1 Ghiorsea sp. | reverse complement strand
CCAAACGTTCAGTCATGGTGACGACACCTTGGCGAATCTCTCCACCAAATTCGACTTTGCCAACATCACGTACCCTAATCGAAATACCATCCACTGTTTTGATTGGCATAGCTGCAATCGCATCAAGCCCTTCTTCGCCACCAGGTACCCAGCCCACACCACGAATCACCAGTTGCTCATCACCTTGTGGCAAATACCAGCCCCCTGCATTTCGATTATTGGCTTCAACAGCACGAACCACATCATCCACATGTAAACCATAAGAAAGTAGTTTGTCTGGGTTGACTTGCACCTGATATTGACGCACTTCACCACCATAAGACAAAATCTCAGTCACACCTTCTACGGGCATCAACATCAATTTGACCACCCAATCATTAAGTGCTCTCAGTGTTAAAGCATCAAACCCTGCTTCAGGTGCAGCCTTGATGATGTATTGAAACACTTGACCCAAACCTGATGTATTAGGCCCAATTTTTGGCGTACCCGCCCAAGCAGGCACAGTTTGTTGTGCATCTTGCAACTTTTGAAATACCAGTTGCCGGGCAAAATAAATATCTGTGCCTTCTTTGAAAGACACTGTAATCACCGATAAACCCGTTTTAGAAATCGAGCGGACTTGTTCCACATCGGGCAACGCATACATCACCGCTTCAATGGGATAAGTAATCAACTGCTCCACTTCTTCCGAAGCAAGCCCTTGCGCTTCAGTATTGATTTGCACCTGTACATTGGTCACATCAGGAAAAGCATCAAAGTTTAATTTTGGTACCACAAACATGGCATACGCCATTGCACCAACCAGTAATAAAAGGATTAAAAAACGATTCTGCGTCGCCGCATCTATAATTTTAGAAAACATCATTCAACCTCAATGGTTATGAACTGCAAAGCCAGACTTTGCGAGTTCCGAAGCAAGTACAAATGCACCTTTAACCACCACAGTTTCACCCTCAGCAATGCCTTTGATGATGGGTGTTAAACCCAAACTTGTTTTGCCCACCTCAACTTCACGTCGCTCAAAATGACCTGGCTCTTCTTCGATAAAAACAATCAATTCATCGCCCTGTCGTTGCACAGCTTGCGCTGGTAGCAATACCAGCTCTTTATCACCCTGACCTGATTCAATTTCCGCTGTGACAAACATGCCAGGATGCAGTGCATCCTCTGGGTTTTGTACTTGTAAACGCACACCAACCGTACGTGTTGTCGCATCGAGTTGATGGTATACATTAATGACTTTGGCTGGATATGTCGTTTTATTATTTTTTGTCATCACCACAGCATTTTCACCCGCATGAATACCCGCAATGTGTGATTGCGGTAATTTCACTTCTACCCACACCGTCGATTCATCGACAATTTGCATCAGCCGTGTACCTGCTGCGATATGCTGACCCAAGCGAAAATCATCGGATACCACTGTGCCTGCGCTTGGTGCGCGCAATACAAGTTTCCCATATTGTTTGCTACTACTCAAACGCTCAACATCCTTATTTCGCATCCCATACGATGATAATGATGCTTTAGCTGCAGCAAGGTTGGCTTTGGCTGCTTGATAATTACTTTGCGCTTGTTGGAAACGTGCCTGCGAGACAATTTTATCTTGCACCAAACCTTCTAAACGTTGCATATCCAGCTTGGCAGTGCGATACACACCTTCTGCACGCAAATAATCTGCTTGGGCTTGTGCCAAAGCAGAGCTTGTGAGTGTAACAAGCCGTTTTCCCTTTTTGACTTTATCACCCAAGCGTACATGGCGAGCATCCACTGTGCCATCAACCAAGGCTGTCACTTCGGCTACAAGGTAACCATTTAAAGACACACTACCAGGCGCTGTAATCACGCGTTTTTCTTGTTGATGTTCCACCCTTTGCACCACAATACCTGCTTGTTTGATTTGCTCAGGGCTTAATTTGATGGGGGCACCTTCTTCTTCATGCCCACCTTGTCCTTCATTTTCACCACCATGGCCATCATGTTTACCCATCTTTGAGTCACTCATGTTCATGTCAGTATGACCTTGCTCATGTTGATGTTTTTCTTCGGCAAATGCCGATACATTTGCCAGTAAGACAAATGTTAATATTGTAATCATTGTTTTTTTCATGATTGAATTCCTTGGGTAATATATTCAGGATGACCTAACACTTCTGCCAAACGAATACGGGCAAACCAGCCCTGTTTAATGATATTTAATGTGGTTAAACGTGCTTCTAAAGCTTGATTGATATGAGTCACCAAATCCTCAAGGCTTAACTCGCCCGCATCAAAAGCAGCTTTGGCAAGTTTTACACTGTTGGTTGTATCCATCGCTTTCGCCATTTGACGTGCCTCACGTAAAGCCTGCATGGCATAACCGTGATTCATCACAGCCGCATCCACTTCACGCACCAATTTTCGCTCAAACCAATCCAACTCACTTTGGCTACGCATGGCTTTTGCCAATGATGCTTGATACGTTCCCTTGCGTGTATTGGTAAAAGGCAATGCAAAACTCACGCCCAATTTAACCAAATCTTCACCTGCTTCTCTGCCTTTCATCAAGCTAAGTGTTGGGTCTGAAAAGCGATTGGCATCCGCAAGCTCTGATTCAGCTTGCGACTGCCCCACCTTAGCTTTGAGAGCCGCGATGTCTGCACGCGAAGCTTTGGCAATCAACAAAGGATTTTCTGGTATTTGCCAATCGGGTTGTAATTCAGGCAATGTAATGTTTCCATGATCAGCCATGGTTTGCCCCACTGCATTTTGATAACGCGCCTGAACCAAAACATACCTTTGTCGTGCATCGGTTTCTGCACTTAATGCCGTCACATAAGCTGATTGTGCGAGGTTGGCATCCAGGATATTAGCATCACCCACTTCCAACTGCCGTTTTACACCCGCACTTAATGCTTTGAGCGACTCCGATTGTTGTGTGCGAATTTCCAATGTTTGTTTTGCCAAATAAAGCGCAACAAAAGCACGCGCAACATCAACACTTAATTGCTGGCGTAGAGCTAGCGTATTGTCCTTGCTTTTTTGCAAGGCAAAGCGTGCTGCATTTTCTCTGTAACCACGTTTGCCTCCCAACTCGATGCCTTGCGACAACCCAACATAATAATCAGCACTATTGCCGCCACCGTTGAGTTTTCGGTCTTGGTATTCCAATGATATTTCTGGATTATAAGCATACGAACTTTGCGAGCTTAATTGCGCCCGCGCTGCATCATTATCCAATGCCGACATTTGTAGTTCGGGATGTTTTTCTTGTGCCATGGTTATGGCTTGTTCTAACGTGGTCGCATGTGCAGCCCACGGTAATATGCTTAATAGCATACATGTCGTTATATAACGAATTTTCACAGTTGCCCCCTGTGGAATAATTTATTTTAAAGCTTGGGGGAAGTTGTTACGACTATATAAGCATCATAAGACGGTTAAACGCCTGTGGCTCGCAAGTGATAGCAACTATACTGTGGTTTTGGGAGGGTAATCGATGGAAAAAGGAAGTTTTTTAAGCCTTGGTTCTGCCAAGTCGTGATGTTGCACAAATGAAAGCACTGGCATTTCATTAGCATAAGCCATATCTAGCTCAATAAAAGTATGCGAGGTGTGTACATGGCAAGCATGATCATGATCGGCATCATAACTTAGCACATCAGCTTGTTGTTGTGCTATTTGCATAGGTTCACCATCAGTCGTATGCACATGAATATCAAATCCACATGTAAACACCGATAGCTGCAAAGCAAAAAAGGCTGTCAGAACAAAAACGCGCATAACGCCACGTTAGAGTTCCGACAGCCTTTTGACAAGAATAAACTATGCTGGAAATGAAAGCTGCTAAGGTATTGTGTTTGCAGTGTTCTCCATAAACACCTTTTGCTCTGCTGTTACTTGAACGATGCCTGTCGTTCTTGTTACCCTAGGTAGGTTAATAAGAGGGCTCGTTGCCTGAAACCTCTGGTCATTTGAATTAATTTTAAATCCTAACCCAAGCTTATAACTCGTATACCTCGCTTGAGTAAACCATGGTAATGAAACGCCTGTACCTGACAACATTGCCATTGAACGACTTAAACTAAACGGAACAAAAATTTCACTGTAGCGTTGGAAACGGTATTGTGGATTCCCTGTACTCCCTCTGCTAAATGACCTATGAAGGGTTTGAGGTGGGTTGAACAAATATTCTCCTTTAGCAAGCACTGCCTTTAATATTATATCTCCAGACCATTTTAGCAAACCAACCTCATCTACTTTATCTGCCTCTACCATAAAAGACTGCGTGTATTTATAAGCCATACTTTGTTTGATTTTAGCAAAACCATTCAGCACTGGCATTGAAGGCTGAACAAGGTTGGTTGACACCAATGGGACTCGACCTTCTTTCACAAAAGCTAAGCTTCCATCAATAATTTCAAGTGCACCATAATCGCCTAGCCATGTTTTTGTAGGCACATTTGGAAGAGTTTTGTATTGACCATTAACATAACCAAACAGTCCAGCAGGAGCATTTGTCCACTCCGCTCGACTGGCAGTGTATGGTATGCGATATGTGTAACTCGCAGATTCACGGTATGCCACACCGACCTTGCTCCATGCAGACTGCATTCTTGACACATAATGAGAAGGGCTTGATATTGCAAATCCTGTTTTCTCATAATTTGTAACCCGATATGCAGGGAAAATAAATGTTCCTGTCACTATACTGCCAATCGACCAACGGTTAGCACCTGCACCTATATCCTGAATAGAAATTTTTCTCCAAGTCACCTGAGTAGGTTTGTTATAAGCAGTGTAATCATACCTTAAAAGCATAATGCCACCACTCCATAGCACCACATCATTAGGTACAAAAGCATCTGGAAACACATAATAGAGGCTTTGAAACTGATTTGTTGTATAATCAGTAATCCCAAGCATCATTTGATGAGGGCCATTGTACCAGTTAGATACTCTGTCTAACTTCTGGCTTAACTGAACCTTAAACGCTAAACCTCTTCTATCATCCCTCAAATGCTTAAATTGCCTATGAGGGTCTCTAACTACCCAGTAAGGTGACAGGTCTGGAATAGTTTTATCATATGTTAAATCAGCCCAATCATCCCGATAATAAAATGGGCCTGGTTGTGGCACAGGTGGTGGCGTGACTGTTGAACAACCTTGAGTTGGATATTGAAGCCCTGCGTATCCGCCCGCCACGCCATTGAGGGTGTCCACAATACCTTTCATAATAAAATCACGGGTATATATGCCTGCTAAATACCATTTTACAAAATGATGACCATAAGTTGCATCCTCCCAAACAGTTGAATTATTTGGTGACAATTCATTGATATTTGGAGAGCTCGACAGGATACCAGCAGGTTTCGTTGGTAGTGTTAAAGGCACGCCTTGTGTAAGCCTTACAGCTTTCATAACCCAATCTTCTGGAACTGTAATATGCGGTTCATTATTCCCTAGTTTCCCACCCACATTCTGTCCTGTAGGTGTTGCAACTTGAACATTACCAATACTTGTAGACCACGATGGATTTTTTAGTATTAACGCGCTATACGATGCGTTTGCATAAAAGTTCCCTTGTGAATGAGATACAATCAAAACTCTTTTTCCAGCATTTAATAATTTCGAATATAATGTTACTTGGTTTTGTAAATCAGGATCAAGAGCGTATCCATTTTTATTAACTCCTGCAGCAATGTTATTCATTATGTCTTGTATAGGTTGCGGAACCCCTTGAATACCTGCTATCCAACGCCAAAACATTGAAAAGTCATCTTGTAATATTTTTTGAAGAATAACTTCTAAAAGCTGCCCCCCAATGTTTATTTTTTGATACGATCCATCAATCAACCGTTGTAAAGGATGACTACCCCCAACTTTATACTGGCTTCCGTCATGTGCAAAAGCTAGGGTGTACTCATATTTAGTCATGTTAGCAAAACCTTGAGAGTGTAAAATCATCCTAGCCCTTAACCCATCAACAAGGCTCTCTTGAGCCATTTCCCGAGTATTAAACATCCCATTACTAAAAACAATAGTTGTTTTATTTTGACATACTACCGCTTGAACATGATTTGGTGCAAATAAAAACACCCCAAGTAAAAATAAAGAAACTATCGATGAATTCAATGCTTTCATTTTCATACTCTCCCCCTCAATTTGGCATCACATCAGGATTAAAAGCACAACCTTGTTTCAAATCTGCTGGGACAGTAAAAAACATACCTCCAAGGTGAGAATCATGTTGTAGCCATGCCTTTGTTCTCAATAGTGTATTCAGGTATACCGCTCTTAACTCCCCCTTAATGTTATATGCATCACTCCCAGCTAAACCCAAAATCTGCTCCCGCACATAGGTTAAGCAATAAGCTGCATTATCCGCAATATCGGCGTTAATTCGGGCGTTAGCTGCATTGGCAGCACCCATTAAAATAATTTGCTTCGCCTTTGCCATTTGCATTAAAGCCTCCCTTGTTTTCTGTGAGTTTGGATAATTGATTACAATCCATCGTTGCACATCATCGCGCACACCATCATTGTCCGAATCAATACCCGCCAGTGTAACCTTGCCTGCTGCACCAGGGTCAGGCGGAAGATTAGCGAAGATTGAGTTGTCAGTCACGGTGACCAGTTGAGTAGCTGTGGCGCTATTGTTATTCGCATCGGTGGCTGACCAAGTGACTGTGGTATTGCCAATAGGGAAAGTGGCGGGTGCATCATTGATGATGCTCACAGGATTAAAAGCATCCGTAGCCGTGGCTTGCCCAATATTCACGGCAACTGCATATCCATCTTGTGAAATGCCTGTTACTGCTGCGGGTGCTGTAATGACTGGCGGTGTCGTGTCTTGCACGGTGACTTGCTGTTGCGCTGTTGCCGTATTGCCTGCGGCATCGGTTGCTGACCATGTGACAGTTGTAATACCCAAGGGGAATGTAGCTGGCGCATTATTTGTAGATGTGATTGCACCATCCACCAAGTCGGTGGCAGTGACTGTGCCAAGATTAACCGTTGTTTGCGCTGATATGGCTTCAATCGTAACCGCTGCTTGTTGAATATTGATGGTTGGCACTGTGGTATCGGCAACGATTACGGCTTGTGTAGTGGTTGCAATATTGCCATAAATATCCGTTGCAGTATATGTCACGGTTGTTGTGCCGACTGGGAATGTTGCTGGGGCATTATTGGTCACTGTAATTGGATTACCCAAACTGTCTGTTGCAGTCACTGCTCCGAGCGTCACATTGCTTTGTAAACCCGTTGCTTCAATATTTATGGGGTTGGCAATGG
>JAUZQX010000009.1 GCA_030950765.1 Ghiorsea sp. | reverse complement strand
ACAGGTGGTGCGCACGGGCATAAAGGTGCTGAAGCTGCGTTAACCGCAGTCGAAGTTGCCCAAGCATTAAAGAATTTAGAACCCATGGTGGAGCAAGCGTGAGTCAAAGAACTAAACAAAAAAAACCAAATCGTCATTTGGCACGAGAATCTGCAATTGAAGCTTTGTATGCTTGGCATAATGGTGGCAATGATGCAGCAATGATTCCTGCAATTTTGGCAGACCGCATCCAGCAAGAAGAACGTCAAGCACAAGATGAGACCTACTTTCGTGAAATGGTGATGGGTGTGACTGAACAAGTTGAAGCTTTGGATGCTTTGATTGCAAAAGCAGTGCAAGGCAGAAGTTTGCGCAGCATTGCCCATGTTGAACTAAATATCTTACGTATGGCAGCATGGGAGCTACAAACACGTTTAGAGATACCTTATAAAGTGATTATCAATGAAGCGTTGGAGTTAACACGTGCTTATGCGGATGAACCTTCGCGGGGGTTTATCAATGGTGTGTTGGATAAAATAGCGCAGTCGCTTCGCGTCAAGGAAGTCAAAGCTTAATTTGTGATAAAAATACGGCTTTGAGGTAAGGGGAGAAGCTATGGAATACATTCAATGTACGCATTGTGGCAAACGTTATGAAGTTTCTGAGCAAATAAGAGCTGCTGCTGGGCAGTTTACAACTTGCAAAGCATGTCATGAAAAGTTTTTGATTGTTGTTCATAGTGGCAAAAGTTTAAAAGAAACCAAAGATGATGATGTGATTTCAACAGGTGGTTGGGATCCTTCGTTGACCATGCCTGAAGATGATAACAAGGATGTTGCCGAGGGAGATGGTTCGGCAGAAGATTTCTTAAGCGATGAAGATGATGAAGGTGCGCAAGTATTGGCAACATTACAAGCCAAGCGCAAAAAGAAGCAGATGATGTATGCGCTTGTTGCTTTGGTGGTTGTTATTATGCTGATTGGGGGCTGGTTCTTTTTACAAGAAAGTAGGCATCAAACTGCGACAATGGCAAACCAACAGGTTTCAACAAAAATTCAGTTAAGTGCAAAAGAAATAGACATGAATAATGTCGAATGCCGTCAGGCTGCAGCTATGCAATGGTTGCTCGATAGCAAAGTGATGCATACCAACTATTCGGCAGAAGCCTTTGTGCGTATGCTTAAATTGAGCGAACAACAAACCGCACAAGTGCACAAGGTCTGCAAAAATACGCAAGTGACACAAGAGATTATAAAAGCAGCAACCAACAAAGAAAAACCAGCGTGGTTTAAAGCTGAGATTGAAGCGATACAAAGTAACCGTCAGCGGCGGTAGTTGTCTGTTGGACGTGTGTTACTTTAGTAGACTTCAATGGAAGTTGGGTTTCTTTGTCCTGAGTCGCTGAATCATGAATATTATAATTAGGGGGTTGAAAACCCTTTTTATTGCCCCTATCTAGTTAAGTAAGTGAAGTATATTAGAGACTAGATGTAAGCTGGAGTGAAAACATGGCAAAAGTAATCGGTATTGATTTAGGAACCACAAACTCATGTGTGGCAGTGATGGAAGGGGATACAGCGAAAGTTATCCCAAACAGTGAAGGTGATAACACCACACCTTCAGTTGTAGGTTTTACAGCGGATGAACGAATTGTTGGTGCTGCGGCAAAACGCCAAATGGTCACCAACCCTGAGAAAACATTTCATGCAGTCAAACGTTTGATTGGGCGTAAGTTTGATTCAGAAGAAACCAACCATCATAAATCGTTGGTGTCTTATCCTATTGTTGCTGCAGACAATGGTGATGCTTGGGTTGAAGTAGATGGTAAGAAAATGAGCCCGCAAGAAGTTTCAGCCATTACCTTGCAAAAAATGAAAGCTACCGCAGAAGATTATTTGGGTGAAACTGTAACAGATGCTGTGATTACAGTACCTGCATATTTTAATGACTCACAGCGTCAAGCAACCAAAGATGCGGGTGCGATTGCAGGTCTGAATGTTTTGCGTATCGTCAATGAGCCAACGGCTGCAGCATTGGCATATGGACTAGATAAAACTGAAGAAAATCATTTGATTGCAGTGTATGACCTTGGTGGTGGTACATTCGATATTTCTATCTTGGAAATTGGCGATGGCGTGTTTGAAGTGAAAGCAACCAATGGTGATACATTCCTTGGTGGTGAAGACTTTGACCAAGTATTGATTCAATATCTGGCTGATGAGTTCAAAAAAGAACACGGTGTTGACTTAACAACAGATACTTTGGCATTGCAACGTTTGCGTGAAGCCGCAGAAAAAGCGAAAATTGAGTTGTCTTCAAGTCAACAAACTGAAGTGAACTTGCCGTTTATCACTGCAGATGCTTCAGGCCCTAAACACCTGTTGATTAAAGTATCTCGTGCGAAGTTTGAATCATTGGTTGGTGACTTGGTTGAAAATTCACTTAAACCATGTGCGCAAGCATTAAAAGATGCAGGTGTGTCTGCTTCTGATGTGCACGAAGTGGTATTGGTGGGTGGTCAAACACGTATGCCTTTGGTGCAAGAAAAAGTGAAA
>JAUZQX010000089.1 GCA_030950765.1 Ghiorsea sp. | reverse complement strand
ATGCGACAAACAGAAGTGTTACAGGAGATAAGAAAGATGAGGTTTTTAGAAGCATATGATGATTGGCGAGACGGTCGTTTGAGCCAAGAAGAAGCGGGGCAACTTTTAGGCATGAGTGGACGTAATTTTCGGCGATATGTTATGCGCTACCATGGAGAAGGTGAAGCAGGCTTGTTGGATAAGCGTTTAACGCAAGCCTCCAACCGCTGCGCACCAGTCGATGAGGTGCTGCGTTTAACCGAGTTGTATCGCAGCCGATATGATGGCTGGAATGTGAAGCATTTTTATAGCTTTTATCAGCGCGAACATGAAGGCGAGCGTAGTTACACTTGGGTCAAAAACAAGCTTCAGGAAAAAGGTTTGGTCAAGAAAGCAAAGGGTAAAGGCAAACATCGCAAGAAACGAGAACGCGCAGCCATGGAGGGTATGATGATTCATCAAGATGCCTCCACACATACTTGGGTGGAGGGTCAAACATGGGATTTGATTATCACCCTTGATGATGCGACTTCCACCCATTATTCCATGTTCTTTGTGCCAGAAGAAGGAACCATGTCTAGCCTGCAAGGCATGAAAGATGTGATAGAACAACATGGTATTCCTTCAAGCTTTTATAGTGACCGTGGCAGCCACTACTGGCATACGCCTGTGGCAGGAGGCAAGGTAGATAAGAGCAGTCCAACCCAGTTTGGACAAGCCATGCAACGCTTAGGCATACAGATGATTGCAGCCTACTCACCTCAAGCTAGAGGGCGATGTGAACGCATGTTTTCCACGCATCAAGCACGCATTCCCCATGAGCTTAAAGCCGCAGGTATTACAGATATGGATGCTGCCAATGATTATCTGAAGAAAACATATATGCCTGCATTTAATGCAGAGTTTACCGTCAAGCCTGCTGTGGAAAGCAAGGCGTTTGTACCATGGTTTGGCGGTTCATTGGATGACATCCTGTGTGAAACATTTGAGCGAGTCGTCAACAAAGACAATACAGTAAGCTTTGAAGGAAGAACGCTGCAAATACCCAGTGATGAATATCGGCATCACTATGTCAAAGCCAAGGTCAACATCAAACGGCATATCGATGGCTCACTTACATTGTTTCACGGACCAAGAAAACTGGCTGATTTCCCAGCCATCAAAAAGGAGGAAAACAAACTGGCTGAACAACCCATAGTCATGAAAATGCCATGACATAAAACAAATTCAAAGCGGACAACCCTTGTGCTCTAAAATAGGACAAGTCTATTTGTTGCTAACAGCCTTATTTGTCATGACTAAGCCATAAGATTAATTAGCTATATCTTAGCGTTGAAGATGGTTATCATTGGCGACCATTTTCTAAGCAGAGGTTTTACACATTTATGACAGATTTATCGGCAGGCACATCAGTACACATGGACGAAGCAAATAAAGATTCGCGTCAACTTTATCCCAACTCGAAAAAGGTGTATATTGAAGGTTCTCGCCCCGACATTCGTGTGCCTATGCGCGAAATCAGCCTGTCACCTACTGAAACATCCAATGGTTTTGAAGAAAATGCATCCATTTTGGTGTATGATACTTCAGGTCCTTATACCGACCCTGATGTTGAACTTGATTTGCAAAAAGGGCTACCCGATGTTCGCTCAGCTTGGATTAAAGAGCGCGATGATACAGCACCACTTACAGGTTTATCTTCAAAATATGGTAACGAACGCCGCGATGATAAAAGCATCGACCATTTAAGATTTGAACACTTAAAACAACCACGCAAAGCCAAAGTGGGTAAAAATGTATCACAAATGCATTACGCAAGACAAGGTATTATCACCCCAGAAATGGAATATGTTGCCATTCGTGAGAACCAAAAACGTGAACATTTGCGTGAAATTACCAAACAACATCCAGGTCAAAGCTTTGGTGCTAATATTCCGCATGTGATTACCCCTGAATTTGTGCGTGATGAAGTCGCCCGGGGTCGCGCCATTATTCCTGCCAACATTAACCACCCTGAATTAGAGCCTATGATTATTGGGCGTAACTTCTTAGTTAAAATCAATGGTAATATTGGCAACTCAGCTTTGGGTTCATCCATTGAAGAAGAAGTGGATAAAATGACTTGGGCAACCCGCTGGGGTTCGGACACCATCATGGACTTGTCCACAGGTAAAAATATTCATGAAACACGCGAATGGATTATTCGTAATGCAGCAGTGCCGATTGGGACTGTGCCGATTTACCAAGCACTAGAAAAAGTAAACGGTGTTGCTGAAGATTTAACATGGGAAGTATTCCGTGACACATTGATTGAACAAGCTGAACAAGGTGTGGATTATTTCACCATTCATTCAGGTGTATTGTTACGTTATGTTCCATTAACTGCCAACCGTTTAGCTGGCATTGTTTCTCGTGGTGGTTCGATTATGGCGAAGTGGTGTTTATCGCACCATAGAGAAAACTTCTTATACACCCACTTTGAAGACATTTGTGAAATCATGAAAGCATACGATGTGTCTTTCTCATTGGGCGATGGTTTACGCCCTGGCGCGATTGCTGATGCAAATGATGCGGCACAATTGGGTGAACTTAAAACATTGGGTGAGCTGACCAAAATTGCTTGGAAACATGATGTGCAAGTGATGATTGAAGGCCCTGGTCATGTGCCTATGCAAATGATTAAAGAAAACATGGATTTGCAGCTGGAACACTGTGATGAAGCACCATTCTACACGCTGGGCCCCTTGACTACAGATATTGCGCCGGGTTATGACCATATAACCTCTGGTATCGGTGCGGCTCAAATTGGCTGGTATGGCTGTGCGATGCTTTGCTATGTAACCCCTAAAGAACATTTGGGTTTACCGAATCGTGATGATGTGAAAATCGGTGTGATTACTTATAAGATTTCTGCGCATGCAGCAGATTTGGCAAAAGGTCACCCTGGCGCTCAGCAACGCGATGATGCTTTATCAAAAGCACGCTTTGAATTCCGTTGGGAAGATCAGTTTAATTTATCCCTAGACCCTGACACAGCCAAATCATTCCATGATGAAACCCTTCCTAAAGAATCTGCTAAAGTAGCGCATTTCTGCTCAATGTGTGGCCCTAAATTCTGCTCCATGAAAATCACCCAAGATGTACGTGATTATGCAGCAGAACATGGCATTGATGCCATGAAAGCTATTGAAGCAGGCATGTATGAACAAGCTGAAACCTTTAATGAAAAGGGTGGTGAAATTTACCACAAGGCATAAGTCAGCCTAAAAATAATCTGTATAAACAAAAGGCTGCTTCATCTCTGGTGAAGCAGCCTTTTTTGTGTTTGTTTTAATATTTTAGAGCATACAAAAAAATAACCCACTATTTCTAGTGAGTTATCCAAAACTACTTAACTATTATGTAGCAGGTATGACTCAGAACGGGATATCATCATCCACTGGTGCTGAGTTAAAATCAGGTTGATCTGCAAAAGGGTCATTCTTCTTCGCAGGCGCTTGCTGCTGTTGCCCACCACCTTGATAACCACCACCTGATTGTCCGCCACCATCACGGCCACCAATCAAATCAATTTTATCGATGTTAACTTCAACAGATGTACGTTTTACGCCTTCTTTATCATCATACTCACGAATACGAAGTTCGCCTGTAATTGCAACTTGTGTACCTTTTTTCAAGTACTGTGGCAAACCACCTTCGGCACGTTTACCAAATAAGGATGCGCGAATCCAATTCGTCCCTTTATTATCTCCAAAACCATAATCAACTGCGACTGAAAATGAACAAATCGCCATACCACTTTGTGTAAATCGTTGCTCACAATCTCGCGCTAAACGTCCTGTAAAACTATATACATTCATACTCTACTCCTTCTTTCCTCTAAACTTTTAAGACCGATACTCGGCATTGATGCTAATGTATTCATGAGTCAAATCACCCGTCCAAACCGTGGCACACGCATTGCCTAAACCAATGTCTACAGTAAGTATAAACTCTTGTTTGGCAAACACTGCCATACCCATTTCATCGGTATAATCAGAATGCAAGTTACCATCTTTTAATATCAAAACATCATCAGCTTTGATGCTCACCTTATTTGACTGGATAAATGAACCACTGTTACCAATCGCCATGATGATGCGCCCCCAGTTAGCATCGGAACCTGCAAATGCAGTTTTCACCAAGGGTGACACAGCAATCGTCCGCCCCAAATCACGGGCTTGTTGTTCACTTTCAGCACCTGTAACTTCAATGCTCACAAACTTGGTCACGCCTTCACCATCGCGCACAATCAACTGCGCCAATTCAATGGCTACTTCCTGCAAAGCTTCTTCAAACCCTGATGTATCTTCAAGTTCCTCGTCACCAAGCCCAAGCCCTGATGATAATAAATACACCGTATCATTGGTGGAAGTATCGCCATCTACACTGATACTATTAAAAGACACATCTGCAACTTTAGACAATATCCGCTGTAACTTATCTGCACTTATTGGCGCATCAGTGGCAATAAAACCTAACATCGTCGCCATGTTCGGATGAATCATGCCGCTGCCTTTGGATACACCTGTAATCGTATATGTTTTGCCACCCGAATTTTGTTCAAAAACGTCAAACTGGCGCGATGTATATTTGGCAAAGGTATCCGTAGTACGAATCGCTTCTGCGGCTTGTAACCAGTTATCCTCTGCCAATGAATCACTAGCTTCATGTATGGTCTTCGCAATGCGCTCAATCGGAAAAGGCTCACCAATCACACCTGTAGATGCCGATAACACTTGATTCGCTTCAACAGCTGCAGCTTTAGCACCCAAATCAACCAACTGCTGCGACCAAACCCGCTCCATCTCACCCACACCAGCATTAGCATTACCCGCATTGGCAATGATGGCGCGAATATCAGAAGCATGTTCTTGCACTGTTTTTTCACCCAAATCCACACATGCCGCACGAAATGAATTTTGTGTAAACACTGCCGCTGCTTGTGCTGGTACATCAGCCACAATCAAAGTTACGTCTTGGCGTTTACCCTTTAAATCGGGCGATTTCACCCCACAAGAAGCCGAACCAACTTTAAATCCAGGGACAGGCAACGGCTTTTGTAAGGTATAAGGTAACACAGGCATAATTAACGCTTTTTACCGTGACACTGCTTGTATTTTTTACCTGAACCACATGGGCACGGGTCATTGCGTCCAATTTTTTCGCCTTGGCGCTGATATGTTTCAGTCACAGGCTCAGGCTCTCTATTCCTGATATTATACTTAATTTTTTCTGGTTCTGGTTGCGGCTCAGGTTCTTTCACTTCTACACGGAACAACGAAATCACAGTTTCTGTGCGAATTTTACCCAACATATTGCTAAACAACTCATAAGACTCATGTTTGTATTCTTGAATAGGGTTCTTTTGTGCATAACCACGTAAACCAACACTTTGGCGCAAATGATCCATAGCCAACAAATGCTCTTTCCAGTGATGGTCAAGAATCTGTAGCAACAGCCACTTCTCAAAACCACGCATTTGCTCTTCACTTGTGGCTTCTTCTTTGGCTGCCATGTGAGTTTTCAATGTATCAACCAACTTGCTACGCATATCTTCTGCGGTCTCTACATCATCACTCTCTGCCCAAGCTTGCACATCAGCATCAATCGTTAGCTTCTCAAGCAATGTTGCCTGCAAACCTTCGTTATCCCAATTCTCTGGAATATCAGATAAAAACTCAGCAACAAGTTCATCCACATAATCCAACATCATATCTTCAATCACATCTTGGACATCTTCAGACTCAAGCAGTTCACGACGTTGTGAATAAATCACTTCCCGCTGCTGATTCATCACATCATCATATTCCAACAATTGTTTACGAATATCAAAGTTGCGCCCTTCCACTTTTTTCTGTGAATTGGCAATCGCTTTACTTACCCAAGGATGCTCAATCACTTCACCTTTATTAAAGCCCATTTTGGTGAGCATACCTTGCATTTTCTCACCACCAAAAATACGCATCAAATCATCTTCAAGTGACAAGTAAAAACGGGTTGAACCAGGGTCACCTTGGCGACCTGCACGACCACGCAATTGATTATCAATTCGACGCGATTCATGTCGCTCTGTACCAATAATGTGCAAACCACCCAAAGCAATCACTTCATCATGCTCTTTTTTGCAAGTTTCCTTGATTTCAGCAGCTTTTTTCTGGCGCTCTTCATCACTTAACTTATCCGACAACTGTGCAATCAGCATATTGGGGTTACCACCCAACATAATATCCGTACCACGACCTGCCATATTAGTAGCAATCGTGATGGCACCTTTACGCCCTGCTTGCGATACAATTTCAGCTTCACGTTCATGGTGTTTAGCATTCAACACTTCATGTTTAATACCTTTTTTCTTCAACACCTCTGAAAGCAGCTCTGATTTTTCAATGGATGTTGTGCCTACCAATACAGGTGCTCCTGTGTTGGATGTACCCACAATATCTTCTACAATGGCATCAAACTTATCTTCTTGGTCGCGATAAATAAGGTCACTCAAATCCTTACGAACCATATCCCTATTGGTTGGTACAATAACAACCTCTAGGTCATAGATTTTTTTAAATTCTTCTGCTTCCGTATCTGCCGTACCTGTCATGCCTGATAAGGTGTCATACATACGGAAGAAGTTTTGGAATGTAATCGATGATAATGTTTGGTTTTCAGCCTGAATGGTCACCCCTTCTTTGGCTTCCAAAGCTTGATGTTGCCCATCCGAATAACGACGACCCGCCATCATACGCCCTGTAAATTCATCAATAATCACCACTTCATCATTACGCACGATATAATCTTTTTCGCGTGTAAATAAAGTGTGAGCTCTTAAACATTGGGTTGCAGCATGTAACAAGTTGACATTTTCAGGGTCGTACAAACCACCCTCTTTCAGTGTGCCCGCTTCATGATAAAGCTCTTCAATATGCTCCATACCTTTTTCTGTGTATGAAACTGCCTTATCCTTCTCATCCAAATCATAATCATCTTTATCAAGTTGACGAATCAAACCATCTGTTAACGTATAAAGCTCACCTGCTTGTTCAGTTGGACCTGAGATAATAAGCGGCGTACGTGCCTCATCAATCAGAATAGAGTCTACCTCATCCACAATGGCAAAGTTGTAGCCACGTTGCACCAAATCATCAACTGAAAATGCCATGTTATCGCGCAAATAATCAAAACCGAATTCATTATTCGTACCATACGTAATGTCTGCGGCATAGGCTGCTTGACGGTCATCGTGCGCCATATTGCTCACAATCACACCTGTGGTTAAACCCAGTGCCGAATAAAGCTTACCCATTTCTTCCGCATCGCGCGATGCAAGGTAGTCGTTCACTGTCACCACGTGTGCACCTTTACCCGATAGTGCATTCAAATACACGGGTAATGTTGCCGTTAAAGTTTTACCCTCACCCGTTTTCATTTCAGCAATTTTACCTTGGTGTAAAATAATACCACCCAAGATTTGCGAATCAAAGTGACGCATCCCCATCACCCTGTCCGATGCTTCACGAACCACAGCAAAGGCTTCTGGCAATAAATCATCCAAACTTTCGCCTTTTTCAATGCGCGTGCGAAATTCATCCGTTTTTGCAAGCAGCGCCTCATCTGACAGCTTGCCCGTTTCATCGGCAAAAGTATTCACTTTGGTTACAAGTGGGTACAGTCCTTTGAGTATACGTTCATTGCGATTACCAAACATTTTGGTCAAAAAGTTTAACATGGGCTCCCCTAACGGTTTGAAGACATCTTTATAATTTGGGACGCAAGATAACAAGCCTTGCACATAAAATCATGTGATTTTTACGGTTATTCACTTTTTAGCCATTTAACAAGAAAAACATTGCTCTAAACGCCATTTTTTCACTTCACTAAAGATTCACTAACTTCCCACGCAATCTATGCAATGCTTGGCAAACAAGAGTGAAATATTATATAATCTTTCTAATCACTTACGCCAATGAAAAAATATCAAATCTATGACTGAATAAACAATTGAACCTTTTCACTCAATACATGCTCCGAATACGGCTTTTGAATAAACCCAGCCAGTCCCCTGCCGACAAACTGGCTCGTTGCCTCTTGCTCATTATAACCTGACGAAAGTATGACTTGCACATCAGGTTTAATTACTCTTAATAAACGGAAACATTCCTTACCATCCATGTCAGGCATTGTCATATCGAGCAAAACAAATTGAATATTATCTTGGTGTTCTTTAAATACCTCAACACCTTGTTTCCCACCAAGGGCTGTAACCACGCTATAACCCATATCTTCAAGCATGGCACAAGCAGTCTCACATATAAATTCCTCATCATCAATGACAAGCACCAATCCAGAAGCATTATTTAACCTAGCTTCTGTAGGCTTTATTTTCTTTTCCTCTGTTGCTGAAGACACAGGAAATATTAACTTAAACGTTGTACCTTTATCTTCCTCAGAATACACCCTAAGCGCACCTTGATGACCATTCACAATACCAAGCATTGCACTCATACCCAAACCTCGGCCTGCAAACTTTGTGGTAAAAAAAGGGTCAAACATTTGCCTTTGAACTTCTTTACTCATACCACAACCCGTATCAGAAACTTCTAAAAAAACATAATCACCTTCATTTTTTTCAGCATCCCCATAAGCACCCAACAAATAATCTGCATCCGCATACATCTCACCTGTTACCAGTGTTATTCTTCCCTCCTTACCATCCATGGCTTCTGCTGCATTGGTCAATAAGTTTAATACAACTTGTTGTAGTTGTGCCGCATCTGCATCAATCAAAGAAAGCTTATCTGGCATTTCATAATGCAACGCAACTCGTTTGGGTATAGAGACCTCAATTAATTTCGTCATGTTACGCACTAAGCTTGAAAAATTGATGGGTTCTACTACAAATTTACCTTTACCCGAGTAGGCTAACATCTGTCGGCATAAATCGGCAGCACTGTGGCTTGCCTGGACAATATTATCGATATGTTTATAAACAGGCTCATCTGCATGAACTTTTTTTACTGCTAACGAAGCATTGCCTAAAATTGCAGTCAATATATTATTAAAATCATGTGCAATGCCACCTGCAAGAACACCCAGTGAGCTCACTCTGTCTGCATGATGCAACTTTTTTTCCACCTTCTTTTGTAGTGTTATATCCCTTTGTATAATAGCAAAACCATTTATACAATCATTGTTATCATAGAGTGGGAAAGCATTTTGTGCGACTTCATACAAGTTACTGTTTTTAGCTTTATTGGATAAAATACTTAAGACGGGTTTACCTAATTCAAGTTCTTTTAATATTTCTTGGTGTTTTTTCAACCCTTCTTCATCACCCAAAACAAGTGCTAGTGTTTCCCCGATGGTTTCTTCTGCTGAGAAGCCACTCGCACTTTCAAAAGCAGGATTTACATAAGTTATCACACCTTCCACATCTGTAACAATGACCAGTTCATCGGCATGCTCAATCACCGATGCCAAACGTTTAGAGTGCTCCTCTGCAAGGAGCTTGGCTTTGACACTTGAAATCGTTTCATCCATCAGTGATACAATCAACACACCAGCTTCAATAAGAAAAAGTACAATCAATATAAATATCGCAAGTGAACCTTGCTGCAAACCTGCATGCATAATGTTGGCACCCTCAGCAGGTGCAAAACTCACTCCTGCCATAGCCGTATAATGCATAGAAGAAATGGCACAGCCCATAAGCATAGCCACAGGGATTTTATATCTTAGCTGTGCAAAAGTGTAAGTAAGTTTTACTTCTTCTAAAAGGTACAGCCCCACACCTGAAACAACAATCGCAATCACAACAGAAGCAAGCATAATCCAATGTTCATGATGCATCGTGGCATGAACAACCATGGCTGCCATACCTACATAATGCATAGATGCAATAGACAAACCTAAAATGGTCGCCAAAAGAACAAGCCGTAACCCGCGAATACTTTTGTTTTTTGTAATAAATAAACCAGTAAAACCTGAAGCAATCACAACAAACAAAAGCGACAATATTGTCAAACCCAAATCATAACTAACTTTAAGGGGCAATTGATAAGCAAGCATACCTACAAAATGCATACCCCAAACACCAACACCAAAACTAATACCAAACAGTGTTGACCAAAGATATCTAGCCCTTGCATATGTTGCTTTAGCTATCCTTGATACTGTACTAAAAGCTACAAAAGATGATACAATAGCAATAAGAATTGATATGGTTACCAATAATATATCATGTGTTCCAACAATTCCTGCCTGCATATAGCCCCCTAAGCTGTATCATATACTGGTACGCACAAAACTAAAACAAACATAAAGACAAGCGTTTATCCACCTAAAAACTTTTATCTCCAGAAACAAGCAGACGTTTTTT
>JAUZQX010000088.1 GCA_030950765.1 Ghiorsea sp. | reverse complement strand
TAAAATACCATCGGTCATCAGCTTGATATAGGTGCTGGCTTGGGTGTGGTCGGAAAAACGGACTTTATAACCTACATCTTTGCCTAAGGGTGAGTTAAGCTCCTCTGCAATGCGTGTTGCCACACTTCTTGCGGCAATCCTACGGGGTTGGGTATGCCCAATACTACCTTCAATACCCCGACCCAGTTCCAAACATATTTTAGGAATCTGAGTGGTCTTACCTGAACCCGTTTCACCAGCAATAATAGTGACTTGGTTAGCAGCAATGGCATCGGCAATCACTTGCCGCTTTTGGCTGATAGGCAAGTCTTCAGGATAAGTGATGTTTGGGATATTGTTTTGTCTATCCAATAGCTGCTGTTGAGATTGGTTTATATCAGTCTCTAAGCGTTGTAATGGGGTGTTTATATCTTTGTTTTGTTTGGCTAAGCCACGCAACTTTCTTAGCCGATTTGAAAACGACCTGCGCTTAAATAACATGCATGTTTGAATGCTTTTGCTGAGCTCTGACCAGTTGATTGGATTATCCATTGCTGCCAAGTGTATGTTTAAGCTTTCAAATAAAAAGCCTGTAAGCAAAAAGCTTACAGGCTAATGTATGGTACCCGAGGGCGGATTCGAACCGCCACGCCGTGAGGCAAGGGATTTTGAATCCCCCAAGTCTACCAGTTCCATCACTCGGGCATTGTGCACTGAATCAAGCTGTGCGTTGGTAAGACGGCGCGAAGTGTCGCGAGATGGCTATCAAGTGTCAAGTGTAGAGAATGGGTCACGAAAGAGGTGTGCATGATATATCGCATATTCATGCGATAGCCCTGTATTTAATAAGTGATTATAATGGTCGTACTAGGATGTTTTTTGGCATAAGGACGCATGCAATTTAAGTAAGTAAGAGGAAATATGAAATATATTGTAATGATAAGTATTACTCTGATTGTAATGAATGTATCAGATGCTCATGCGGCAACAGTATTAGCGGAGGAAGTAAGTCAAACATTTGGTCTTAAAATGATGTTATTTGTTTTAGCATGTTTGGGTTATGTGATGATTAAGCAAGAAGATTAGTTATTTTATTGCGGGAATAATGAGGCTCTGAGCATTGTATGTTTGGAGCCTTTTTCTTGGGGGTCTTGAGTTTTACAGTTAAGCTTCTCTATTCAACGGAGGTGGCATTTTGGAAGTTTGGATTGAAATGGTGATGCGCCAATGTATGTTATACAGCTTTCCGCTGCTACTGACCCTCACTGTAGTACCTCTACTTGAAGCATATTGCTTGAAATGTAAACCTAGCTTGATGTGGAAAGGGGCTTGGCTTCCTTTTGTGGTGAGTATTGTGTTTATGCGCGGTATTATTGTTGGGTTGCCCAAGCCGCAGAGGCAGGGTTTGCATGCTGCTTTGCTACGTTTTGGTTTACATGCGGTTTTGTGTTTGCTTGGTTTTCTTTTATACACATGGGCATTGCAACATGCATCACCTGTAGGCTTGCCACCCTTGCATCATTGGTGGGCAAAAGTGTTGATGTATTTAAACTTATGCCTAATGGGGCTGCATGTACTGCCACTGCCAAGCATGGTCATGGGCGAGTTGTTGTTTTCTTTTTCGCCGCTGAAAATCTTTGCGCCTTGGCTGCGTAACCAAGTGTTTTTTATGCTCATTCCTGTGCTTGTTTTGTTGGTCACACCGCTGCTGGATATACTATTGGGTGGCAACATCGTATTTCCCATTTATGAACAATTGGCATCGTGGGCAACATCAATTTAGCCCCTTGAAAATATTATTATGCGACCTTATATCATAAAGGACGTTAGCAGATAAAAAAATAATATTTGAGAGGTAGGGATTATGGATACAAGTCGTTTCACACAGAAAGTAGCTGAAGCTATTCAAGCGGGGCAAGCCACCGCTGTGCGGTTGTCTCATCAAGAAGTGGACACACCTCATGTTTTATTTGAGCTTTTAAGCCAAGACAATGGACTTGCAGCGCAATTATTAAATAAAGCAGATGTGGATGTTGAAGCTATTAAAAATAAAGTGTCGGCTGAGTTGGGTAAACGTCCTAAAGTGACGGGCAGCAGCGAAGCGGGCAAAATATTTGTAACCCAAGAGCTGAATCAAGTCATTGTGAAAGCCATGGATAAAATGCAGAAAATGGGCGATGCCTATATGTCTGTGGAACATATCCTGTGGGCAATTTTAGACGATAAAACCACGGCTTCAGCAAGAATCCTGATTGAGTCAGGTTTGGATATGCCTAAATTTGAAGAGGCATTGCAAGCTGTACGTGGCAATCAGCGGGTCACCAGTGATACGCCAGAAGGTCAATACGAAGCTTTAGAAAAATACGGTACTGACCTCGTAGAAATGGCGCGTCAGGGTAAATTAGACCCTGTGATTGGGCGCGATAGCGAAATTCGCTCTGTGATCCGGATTTTATCGCGTAAAACAAAAAACAACCCAGTGTTGATTGGTGAACCTGGCGTGGGTAAAACTGCGATTGCTGAAGGTTTGGCGCAACGTATTGTCTCGGGTGATGTGCCTGAAGGTTT
>JAUZQX010000087.1 GCA_030950765.1 Ghiorsea sp. | reverse complement strand
CTGCATACCATAGCAAAGGAGCTGCCATGCGATATATCATGCTAGATACTGAGACCACAGGTTTATCAACCAAGAAAGGTGCAAGGATAGTAGAAATCGGTGCGGTTGAAGTCGATGAAAGAGGTCAAGAAATCGGCAGATTTCACCACTATATCAACCCTCAATGTGCCATTCCACAACAAGTGGTGCGTATTCATGGGATTGATGATGAGATGGTAAAAGATAAGCCCATATTTTCGGATATTGCACAAGATTTTTTATCCTTCATCGCGGGGGCAACATTGGTGATTCACAATGCCCCATTTGATTTATCTTTTATTGAACATGAGTTGGCTTTATGCCACCAACCCTGTATTGCAACCATACCCGTGGTAGACACTTTGGCATTGGCACGCAAGCATTTTCCTAAGCAGCGCAACACCCTTGATGCCTTATGCGAACGCTTTGACATTGACCGAGGACACCGTCAGTTGCATGGTGCACTGTTGGATGCACAGTTGTTGGCAGAAGTATATGCTGTGATGATTGAATGTGAAAACAGGGAGGGGTAATGGAAGGTTTAGGGAAATATAGAGCATTATTGCAAGAGGCAACCCCTAAAGTGAGAGCATTCCAAGTAAAAAAACAAGCGAAAAGGAATATGGGTCATGATTTCAATATCTTTTCGATTATGGGTATGGAAAAAAGTGAGGTCAAGACACATTCGGCAATGATTGCAGAGTTGTTAAAGCCTAATGGCTCACATGGGCAGGGAGACATATTTTTAAAGTGTTTTTTTGCATGTATCAAAACATCTAAAATATTTAACTCACAGAGATACACAAGAATAGGCGAATATGATATGGCTAGTATTTGCAACAATATAACTGTAAAAGTAGAGGAAGCTCACCGAGGAGGAAAAGACCGAATTGATATTGTCCTTGAATCAGACGATTTGCTAATTTATATTGAGAATAAAATAGATGCAAAAGATCAGAAGAAGCAACTTCAAAGGTATGCTGAAATCGCTAAACATTCAGGGAAGCCTTATTGTTTACTCTATTTAACAAAAACAGGGCATGATGCAAGTTTGAAAAGTATAGGCAACAATAGCCTTGAATATGACAAAATATCATATAAAGAGGATATTTTGTTATGGTTAGACTTATGTTTGAGAGAAGAAAAGGTTATACACCGAACATCTCTACAAAAAGCAATTTTACAATATCTTGATACCGTTAAAAAAATAACTGGGGTGAATATGACGGATAAATTTAACGAAGATATGATGAACCTTATCTTGGAAGAAGGTAACTTGGAGTGTGTAGAAACAATTTCTAAGTTCCTTCCAAAAGTGAAAGGAAAAATGCTTTTGGATTTCTTTCAAGAAGTTAAAGACCGAGTAGGCGGCTCTATTGATGAAAAAGCGGCATCAAAAGAGATGCAAGAATTGATGGTTTCAGAAAATAAATGTACTGCGTGGTTCAATCATAACAATAGCAAGCAAAGGTCTAAGCATTTTGGTGTTTTCTTTGATATAGGAGTGAAGGATAAACTTTTTTATATTATGGTGGCTAGTCGGGCGCTTTATTATGGTGTTGTAAATGTTAAAGAGAAGCCGATTAGTAAAGGTGGTGTTGCTGTTGAGAGCTTAGTATGGAAAGGAAGCCATAAGTGGTACTTACATCGGTATGAATCACCTAATCTTGAAAAAGATTCATGGGATTTATTGGTGAATCCAAGAGAATTTATAACGCTCCAAAAGTCTGATGTTTTTTTTAAACAGCTGAAAAATACTATTGCAAAACTAAGAAGTGAGAACTCTGGTGGTAGTAACACAACACCATGAGCGACACACTCATGCGACAATGGCAAATGTTGCGACTGATTCCGCGTTTCCCATCTAAAATAGGTACACCTACATTGGTACAAAACCTTGCAGATGCTGGTTTTTCGGTGACTACGCGCACATTGCAGCGTGATTTGTTGATGTTATCTGAGATTTATCCACTGGTACGGGATGAACGCAACAAGCCGTTTGGCTGGTCTTGGAGCGCGAATGCATCTGTTTTGGATATTCCGCACATGGATTCACACACCGCCTTAACCTTTTGGCTTGCAAGTCAACATTTGAAGCCGCTTTTGCCCACGGCGACCTTGAAAAAGCTGCAACCACACATGCAAGCCGCAGCCGAGGTGTTAAACCGCATTGAAACAGGTAAAGGTGTGCCCGCATGGCGCAATAAGGTGCGTGTGTTGCCGCAAGGTCCTGCTTTGGCGGCTGTACATATTGATGAAAACGTGCAGCAGCAGGTGTATGATGCTTTGTTGTATCACCGAAGATTATCGGTGCGCTACCAACCACGCCATGCAAAAGAAAAGGCATACAACTTAAATCCTTTGGGTTTGGTGCTAAAAGGTGGGGTGAGTTACTTGGTATGCACAATTTCAGATTATACGGACATCCGCTTGTTGACCTTACACCGCCTTCGGGATGTGCAAACATTGAATACGCCTACCATTATTCCTGATGGTTTTGATTTGGATGCCTACATTGAAGCAGGCGAAATGGGCTTTATGCATCAAGGTGATATTACCCTACAAGCGTTGTTCACCAAAGGCGCAGCCTTGCACCTGTATGAACGCGCACTAAGCAATGACCAAATCATGCAAACCCAAGAAAATGGGCGAGTTTTGCTTACTGCAACCGTACAAAATACATCAGAATTGCATTGGTGGTTGCTTGGCTTTGGCAATCAAGTGGAAGTCTTACAGCCCGACAGCCTACGCCAAACCATGATACAAAAAATTCAAGATGCCGCACAGCAATATGGGCTTCTTTAACGCTGATAGGTGCTAATTCTTACAGCCAAGGCTATTACCCTGTGTTGCTAAGTCAGTGTAATAATGATGGGTTACTTCCAAATCCGACCATGCGGCTTGAATGCGGCATATTTCTTTCCATGACATATGAAACTCGGCATACAACACATGAAATAACCAGCAATGTTTTTGTTGGTTGAGTGCGTTTGCATGCGGTAAGTAGGGATTGTAATCTTCACCACTGTTCAAGCGGCTGCCTTGTATGCTGATGCCCTTCATGGGCTCTGTCCAATCCGAGCCTGTATGACATGGCGTGAAACGCGATGGTGACATTGGTTGTTGTTTTGGCTCAGGCGCGGTTGGGAAGCTGATTTCGCAGACAAGTTCATAGTCGATAAGCATATCATCTTTATTTTGAACCCTTTGCTGGAGATGTTTATCCACATTAACAGCAGATAACACCAGCGATTGCTCAAAAGACATCAACTTTTCATTTAAGGCACATATCGTTTCAACTTCTTTTTGCGATAAGGCTTCAAATTCTACTTTGTGTTTTATCATTTGTTCGTAAGTCATGTTTTTCCCTTTCCTGAGTAAGTTATAGGGATGCTAATGTATGATGCGTTATATTGTGTCGTATCAGATAAAACGTTCACATTTTCTACTCGTGTGTATAACAATTTTGACGAACTACCTAAGTCTGCTTAAGTCACCTTTTTGTTTGCTTCAGACAGTGCGACCTGTAATGTCGCTTGGTGCTTTATGCTTACGCTTATTAAACGGCGTGGGTGATAATCATGGTAGTTTTATGTAATAACGATTTATGTGTAGATTTAAGCAGTATGCTAGGGTTTCAGCACCAGTTTATAGTGCGAGACTGGCAACATGGTATGGGCTGGAGTCTGTGTGTAGAAGATGAAGTGGAGACCTCTGAATGGTATGAGTCACCTGGTTTCACTTTGACCATGTTGAAGGTTGAGCAAAAGGCTTGGTTTCAAACTATCCCAAGAGATATGCAAAAGTTTTCATATATTTTGGATAAGGCTGATGTTGACCTTGTATTTCCTGGTTTAACCTTGATGGCACGGTACCAAAGTGTTCGAGATTTGTTTGTAAGTGCACCATTGTTAGCGAGTTTATTACTGTTTTTTGCTATACATCGGAAAATGGAACTGGGGGATGTCGAAAGGTTGTTTTCCCAAAAGCGAATATTATTGATGAAAATGTTGGGCTTTCCAGCCTGTAAATCAGGATTGAAACTGTTAAGTAAAATACGATATGAGTCATTAAATACAATGTGCTTAAAGGATATAAGAAAACTTTTTACGCATGAATGTTGGAAGAAGATAAATCATTACCCATACCTTGAAATGCATACAGTCCAATGTCTAAATTGGCGACCAGAACTGATAGGAGATCCTTTATTAGTGTGTTGTCCTAATAAAAGTTCGACCCTGTATTTGATGAAGCTTTATCATAAGCAAATTTCACATTGCCGACTATTAAAAAAATATATTGAGCGTGAGGCATCGTTTATTGAGTTAAAAGAAGCGCATGCTCTTATGCGGGATACACTTGCTATGATAGGCTATGATAGAAAACGTCGCAAAGCTGCCTTGAGTATACGTGATGAAGTGGACTTATTGCAGTTACATGATGCTTTGATTGAGGCGTTACCTGATCATAGTCCAAAAAAACAAATGCTTAATGTTGAGTTTTCCGAACCGCCTAAAGAGGGAAATGAAAATATTCAACCGATTACCAATGCCATGGACTTAAAGCGAGAGGGTAGCGAGCAACATCACTGTGTATCGTGTTATCGTCAGCGTATTTTGAGTGGGGATTACTATGTATACCGCATGTTAGAGCCAGAGCGAGCTACTATTGGGTTGTTTAGGAGCGAACGCGGTCGATGGCAAATTGATCAAGTAAAGTTACGTTGTAATACAAAGCCTAGCCAAGAAACGGTGAAGCAGGTTGAGGCTTGGTTATATAATATTCCCTAACTTTTTTAAAGTGAGAAGCCTTAAGTTAAGGTTCTTGATGCCGCAGGAAAGGGGGCAGCAACCCATCCATAATGGTGTTGGGTGGTTTTATTTTAGTAGCGACGCTATTGTTGCGACAAAGTTTTCTGAAAATTTATAAGTTTGGACAACGGGGAAGGGGTAAGATGATGCGTTGGTTCTTATATGGTGTGGTGTTGTGGAGTTATAGTGTTTCTTTGGCTTATGCAGGGATTAATCATGCTGCTAATCTTGATTGGAAAACTCAAGAAAGCGCACATTTTCGCATCCATTTTTATGAAGGTGAGCAAGCCTTGGCGAATCGTGCATTGCACATTGCGGAGTCTGTTTATACACGGTTAACACCTATTCTGAACTGGTATCCGCAAGAAAAAACGGAGATTGTGCTCAGTGATGAAATGGATGACAGCAACGGTTTTGCCACACCTATTCCATCGAATCGCATCACTTTGTTTGTTAGCCGACCCAACAGTGTCAACAGCTTGGAAGACCATGCAGGTTGGTTGGAAACTCTGATATTGCATGAGTTTGTGCACACTTTGCATTTGGACAAGGCACGGGGTGGCCCTAAAAATATCCGCAATGTTTTCGGGCGAATACTTTTGGCATTTCCCAATGTGTTTATGCCTGCTTGGATGCATGAAGGTTTGGCGACTTATTATGAAACGGATAAGAGGCTGGGTATTGGGCGTGGGCAAAGCACATATTTTCAAATGATGATGCGTATGGAAGTGGATGCAGGCATCAAACCTGTGAACCAAATCAACCAACTCAATACCCTTTGGCCTTTGGCGACCAGTCGTTATTTGTATGGGGTGTATTTCTATCAGTTTATTGCAGATACTTATGGTGAAGACACCTTGCCCAAGATTGTAGAAGCCTATTCGGATCATTGGCTTCCCTTTGCCATCAATGATTTGTATGAAGAAGTGTTGGGCAAAGACATGGCGGCGATTTGGGGTGAGTTTGAAGTGTATGTAAACGCCAAGTTTCAACCGCAAATTGAGCACATCAAACAACAAGGTATCCATGAAGGCGAGCGGCTCTCACACACGGGAGATTTTAAATCCTCTGTGTTGCAAGCCGATGATGGGCGTATCTTTTATGTCAGTGACAATTTAGAGAACGGCGCAAAACTCAAACAAATCTATCAAGGTACAAGCCGAACATTGTTAGAGCTTAATGCAGGAGCAAGGTTGGACTGGCATGAGCAGGCAGGGCTGCTGCTGACGCAACCAGATATATGCGATAATGTCAATCGTTATGATGATATATATAGGATTGATGCGGATGGAAATAGCAAGCAACTGACCCATTGCCAACGTTATATTTTTGCGGCTTGGTCGCCCGATGGTTCACAAATTGCGGCGGTCAAAAACTACCGTGGGCAACATGCGATTCACCTGCTGGATACATCGGGCAAGCTGTTACAAGTATTGTGGCAGGGCAAAGACGATGAAACATTGTCTGGCTTAGACTGGTCGGCAGATGGCAAGCTGCTTGTTTCGTCTGTATGGCATAAAGGTTCGGGTTGGGATGTTGAAACTTTTGATGTGCTCAACCAATCATGGACCAAAATCACCGATGATATGTTGGTGGAAACCGATGCACGATTTATTGGTGATAGCCATGATATTGTGTATGCCGCTGAACATGAGGGTGTCTATAATATTTTTGAACACGAAGGCTCAGGTAAAGTCAGCCAATTGACCCAAGTGTTGGGTGGTGCATTTGCGCCCTTTATTAACAAAAATGGGCAGATTCTTAGCATTAACTACCATGCCCAAGGTTTTGATGTGTATCAACTCAATCAACCGCTGCACCAAGCTGTGCCTTTAACAAAAACAGCAAGAGCATTCCCTTATCCGCAATTTGCCGAGCAGTACACCAGCATCAGTAACCCCGTGCCTTATTCGGCATGGGATAGTGCGCTGCCAACATCATGGCTGCCAAATTTTGCGCTGACCAATCAGGGGGTGGAATTGGGTGCGTTTGTGTTTGGCTCAGATGTGTTGAACCGACATAATTATAGTTTGTATGCAGGCTATCAATCGTTGGTTTCATCTCCCGTGTTCAATTTGGGTTATATTTATGATGGTTGGTATCCCTTATTGAAGTTACATGCAGAGCGGGTGCAGCTTCCCAGATTTGATAATCAAAACAAGCTCATTGCGCTCACTGAAAACCAACGCTTGGATAGTGAATTGGTATTCCCATGGCTGCGGCAGCAGTCGCGGTGGGCAGCCCACCTTGCGCTTAACCATATCTCGCAGTCGTTATCTTGGCTTGCGCCGCAATATACAGCACTGAACACAAGCTTTCAGGACACACTGTTTGGGGCGGCCTTGGTCTATGATACCCGTTTAACTTACCCCCGTGGTATCAGTAGCGCATCAACAGGGCATGTGTTATCCATACTTGCCGAATCAGGCAAAGGTTTGGGCGGCACTTATACAGGTAATATGCTAATGTTGTCTGGGCGGCAGTTTAGTAATCTGGGTGGAGAGCAGGTGTTGGCATTGCGTGTGGATGCAGGGTTTGGTGATGCTGCATCGCGTCCGTTTGCAGTCGGGGGTAGCAACAATATAAACATTATCCCCAACTTATTAGACCCTTTGCCTGCCAGCGCATCGTTTAATCAAAGGCAATACAGTTTAAGAGGCTATGCTGATGCCGCACTGATAGGTCAGAATATGTTGCTCGCATCCGCAGAATATCGTTTTCCGATTGCCAGAATAGAAAAAGGTTGGATGGCACCACCTATAGGTATTGATAAACTATTTGGGCAAATGTTTGTCGATACAGCCCGCACAGGCAACGACCTTAATACAGCCAAAACCTACGCAGGCATAGGTGCAGAGTTGGGCGGAGATATGGTATTGTTTTATAACCTACTTGTTCGTATGCAACTGGGTTATGCCAAAGGTTTTGATGATACGCTTGGCGGCAACCAAGTGTATTTCAGGCTGGGAAGTTCGTTTTAATGAAAATCGAAAGTGAGCAGTTTTTAGGTATTAGAGAGCCACTTGCAAAACTCATGAGCGGCGATTGACTTCCCCACTTTGAGTGCGTTTTTAGGCTGAAATTTCGGTGTATGGAACCATCATACCCCTCATTTCAGCCTAAAAACGCACTCAAAGTGGGATTGCCACTCATCCACCCAGAGTTTTGCAAGTGGCTCTAGAGCTTAATATTAAGCTGTAAAAGATTTGCCGCAGCCGCATTCGCCTTTTTTGTTGGGGTTGTTGAAGGTGAATGATGAGGAAAGCATATCTTCTTGGTAATCAATTTCTAAACCTTTGATGGCTTCATCATAAAACTGCTCGGCAATGTAGATGGTTAAACCATCAAACTCTGCAGCCAAATCGCCTGCTTCTGCTTTGTCTTCAAAATCGAGCACGTACTCTAAACCAGAACAACCCGCCTCACGCAAGGATAGGCGCACGGCTTGTTTGTTCGCTTGGTTTAATTTCTTTGCAAATTGGGCAATCGCTGCGGGGGTTAAGTTAATCTCGGCTTGTTTCATGCTTTTAACTCCTTGGGAATACTGAAATGCACATTTTCTTCTACGGTCTCGCGTGTGGAGACTATATTTTTATCATGTTGTGATAATAGGTTGACGACTTCGTCAATCAAGATTTCGGGTGCAGATGCACCTGCTGTTACGCCAATGTTGGCTTTGCCTTCGAGCATGTCAGGTGTGATTGCGTCTGCGTTTTCAATTAAATAGGCTGTGCACCCTTCTTTTTCAGCTACTTCACGCAAACGATTACTGTTGGATGAGTTGGGTGAACCAACTACCAAAATAACATCGGATACTTTAGCCAAGTCTTTGACTGCCATTTGGCGATTACTGGTGGCGTAACAAATGTCTTCTTTTTTAGGACTTTGGATATGAGGGAAACGGGCTTGAAGGGCGGTGATCACGTCTTTGGTATCATCTACACTTAATGTGGTTTGGGTGACGAAGGCGAGTTTTTTTTCATCTTTGACCTGTAGTTTGAGTACGTCTTCAGGCTCAGATACCAGCAATACTGCACCTTCTGGCGCTTGCCCCATAGTACCTTCCACTTCGGGGTGTCCAGCATGTCCGATTAAAATTATTTGGTCGCCATTGGCATAGTGGCGCAATAATTCGAGGTGTACTTTGGTGACCAAGGGGCAAGTGGCATCAATGACACGTAAATCACGCTTCTTGCCTGCTTCTTGCACCTTTTTACTTACACCATGTGCGGAAAAAATTAACACCGCACCATCGGGTGCATCGGAAACACTTTTGATAAATACCGCACCTTTGGTCTTTAAATCTTCAACTACATGTTTGTTATGCACGATTTCATGACGAACATAAACGGGCGCACCATAGACTTCAATCGCACGTTCCACGATTTCAATGGCACGCTCAACACCAGCACAAAAACCACGTGGTTGGGCTAAAAATAGTGATTTGGGTTGAATGTTGATGGTCTGTTGCTGCATTTTTTGTGTCCTTGGGTTACGGTTTGCCGCATAGTGTACGCAAAAAGTACATAGAGGTGAAATAATGACTGATTACACATTAAATGTAGGGGATAAAGCACCACTTGATTTGGAAGTGGATATTTACCCTGAAGCTAAGTTTAAGTTGGCGGATAAATTGGGTAAATGGGTGATTGTTTATTTTTATCCGAAAGACAATACATCGGGTTGCACCACGGAATCATGTGAGTTTCGCGATGCCAAACCTGACTTTGGTGCGGCAGATGCGGAGATCGTGGGTGTGAGCCGTGATTCGTTGAAATCGCATGCGAACTTTACTGAAAAATATGATTTTAACTTTCCTTTGATTTCTGACCCTGATGAAGTTTTTTGCAAAGCCTTTGATGTGATTCAAGAGAAAATGAATTATGGTAAGACATACATGGGTGTGGAGCGCTCGACTTTTATCATCAACCCAGATGGCGTGGTGGTTGAAGCTTGGCGTAAGGTGCGTGTACCTGAACACGTGGCTAAAGTGTTGGCTCGTTTACAAGAGCTGCAAGCGTAATCATGCTTCAAGGCAAACGTATTTTACTTGGTGTGGGTGGCGGCATTGCCGTGTATCGCGCTGTGGAGTTGATGCGTTTGCTGATGAAACAAGGTGCCGAAGTGAAGGTGGTAATGACCAAGTCGGCAACTGAATTTGTCACACCACTTACCTTTGAAGCTTTATCGGGCAACAAGGTACATATGGATTTATTCGACCTCACTGAACAGCATGGCATGGGGCATATCCAACTGGTGCGCTGGGCAGATGCTGTGGTATTAGCACCTGTAACAAGCAACCTTTTGGCAAAAGTGACACACGGCATTGCCGATGATTTATTGACGACGCTCATCTTAGCGAATGAAAAACCTGTGTTGTTAGCCCCAGCGATGAATGCGTCCATGTGGTTGGCTGATGTGACACAGCGTAATGTAAGTAGCTTGAAAAAAAAGGGGTATGCCGTTATTGAGCCTGTCGCGGGTGAACTGGCATGTGGCGAGCAAGGTGCAGGTCGCTTGGCAGAGCCTGAAAGTATTGTGCAGGCTTTGTTGCCTCTGTTAACTGAACAAACTTTGGTAGGGCAGCATTGGGTAATCAATGCAGGGCCCACCGTTGAGGCTTGGGATGCAGTGCGCACCATGAGCAACCGTGCATCGGGTTCTTTAGGTGCACTGTTGGCTGATGCGGCAGCCGTTCAAGGTGCGAAAGTGTGTTTGATTGCGGGTAAAGGTACACCAAGAACAAGGCATGATGTACAACGCGTGGATGTAGAAAGTGCGGCTGAGATGTTGGATGCTTGTTTGCTGGCGGCTCAAGGTGTGGATGTGTTTGTAGGCACTGCTGCGGTGAGTGATTTTCGCTTTGCGGAGCCTTTGCCTCACAAGTTGAAGCGTCAAGATGGTGGTGCGATGACCCAAGTCGAACTTATTGAAAACCCTGATATTATTCAAGCTGTTGCAGCTATGGATAAGCGCCCGCATCACGTGATTGCTTTTGCTGCAGAAAGTGAAAAGCATGTGGGATACGCAAAAGAAAAGTTGCTGCGTAAAGGTGTGGATGCGATTGTGGCGAATGATATATCGAATATGGGCAGCAATCTTGCTTCGGGCTGGTGGGTGAGCCAAAATCACCAAGAAGCGATAGAGAGTATGCCAAAAGCAATGTTTGCTAAGCAATTGATACAGTTTATTCATGCGTTGTAGTATGCGAGAGAGGGGTTAAGAAGATGAAAAAATATATGTGGTTTATGATGTTGTTGCTGATGGGGTTTGCATCGCCAGTTTGGGCAAGTAAAATGAATCTTGACCCTTATTTTGCATTAGGTGCATCAGGGCTACAAGCTGACTTGGCAGGAAATAAAGCGACAACCCCCGCATTTCATTTTACAGCAGGTAGCACTTTGAACTGGATTAGTCCAAACCTTGGTGCAGAAGTTCGCTTGGGTTTTGGTGGACAGCTTTCAACATTTAGCGGTAGTATTAATGGTTATACAGCATATTTACTTAAACCAAGTATGGCGATGACACGTCAGCTTGATGTATATGCATTATTGGGGTTTACGACTATATCTATGGATATTGCGGGTGTATCTTATGCTGATACATCACCCAGCTATGGGCTAGGTTTTGCTTATCGTGTACCCAACGAATCCTTTTTGTTTACTACTGAGTTGATGCAATATCGTAAAAATAGTGACCAAAGCACGACTAATATTAGTGGTGTGTCCATATATGGTGTGTCGGCTAGTTTTGAGTTCTCTTATTATTAACTAAGACTTTTTTAAGCTGTGGTCTGCCAATCAATCTTTTGTAATGTTGACCATAACATCTGTTCTACTGGGCCTGTATGTTTATGGGTTTTGCGAACCAAATGAATGGGCACACGAAATGTTGGGAAGTCATCAGATGTAAGCATAGTTAACCTGCCTTGGGCAATGTCCTCTTTTACCAAGTGTAACGGCATTCGCCCCCACCCTTTTCCAGAACAAATAACCTGCTGCTTGGTGCTGAAATCATTGACTAGCCATTGCGGTGCACCTTCCAAAATACCTTTGGTGATACGTTTAGAATGGTGACTGGTATCCCGCATGACAATGATAGTTTCGTTTTCCAAGTCTTGCTCTGTGATATTATCTGCTTGGTTTGCCCATTGGGATGTGCTGGGTACCACGCTAATAAAATCAATTTCGGTTAAGAGTAAACTTTCAAGGTTGCTGTTGGGTTCAAAACTGTCGGTGAGCGCAATATCGGCATCATCATCCAATAGGCGTTCCATTGTACCACTTAAGTTTTCGATAAGCATGGACATACGTGTTTGCGGGTAATCCGTAGAGACATGGTTGAGCACGGAAACAATGGGTTCAATGGGTAAGATGCAGCTGATAGCAAGGCGCAACTCTGCTTCGCAGCCTGCGGTTAAATGCACTGCCAAATCTTTTAACTCTTGGCTTTTCTGTAGCAATTGTTTGGACTTTTCGTAAATGGCTTTGCCTTCTTGGGTGAGTTTCGGGCGATAACCATTACGCTCAAGAAGCTGGATACCAAGCTCTTGTTCAAGCTTTTGAATGCTAATGCTTAAAGAGGATTGGCTACGGAATACAACATCCGCAGCAGCACGAAAGCTGCCTTGCTCAACAATGGCTTGTAGGTATTTAAGCTGTTCTAAAGTCATTAGCAACACCGCGTATTCATATAATCAATCATCTTGATGTATTGTATATGCTTTTTATCAATCATGCTAGCGACAATACTTTGTCAGGGCTGACCATCGCAATAGACAAAGGGGGACAGCATGATGTTAAGGAATACAGGGAACCAATATGGGTTCATCAGCATCGTGATACATTGGCTGATGGCACTATTGATGTTTGGCATGTTTGCGCTTGGTCTTTACATGGTGGAGCTCACCTATGTTGATGCATGGTATAAAGCTGCGCCAACGTTGCATATAAGCGCGGGTATGATGTTGTTTATGCTTTTAATCTTTAGGTTGTTATGGCGTTTGAGCAATCCTGTCCCCAAGATTTATGGTCAACCTTTTGAGAAGGTGGTGGGGCTGTTGGTGCATCGCATGCACTATGTTTTTATGTTTAGTTTGATGTTGAGTGGTTATTTGATGGTAACAGCGGATGGACGAGGCATTGAGGTGTTTGCCTGGTTTGAAGTGCCTGCTTTATGGGTTGTCGAAAAAGGAAATGAAATCTTGCTGGGTAAAGCACACATGGCTTTGGCATGGGCATTTATGGGTTTTGTGGCGTTGCATACGGGCGCAGCCTTAAAACACCATTGGATAGATAAAGATAGGACACTGTTGCGCATGTTAGGCATAAAAGATAACCAGCCATGAAGGGGTTAATATGAATATTGAAATTAAAACGAGAGAGCAGCAATATAATGCTGATTTGTTTGGCGGACGATTGCATGAAAATAAACCCATTTCAGGTCAAACATACTCCAATCTTTTGTATTGGGCGCATGTAGAAGCTCCTGATGATGGCGAGTTTGGTATGCATCCCCATGAGAACATTGAAATATTAACTTTTATTTTTGAAGGTGGACTGGAGCACTTTGATACAGCGACAAATGCATGGACCCCCTTGCCTGCTGGGGGTGTTCAACACATACAAGCTGGCAGCGGGCTACAACATGCGGAAAAATATAAAAAAGGTTCTCGAGCATTTCAAATTTGGTTCGATCCAGATTTTGCCAAAGCATCTAAACAAGCCCCCTATTATAAAGACTTTCAACATGATTCATTTGTATGGAAGAAAGAAGGAAGCTTTGAGGTCAAAGTATATGTAGGCAAAACAGCACCGATTCAAACTGCTGCACCGGGCATCGAAGCAAACAGGTATAAGCTGCAAAAAGGGAGCCACGCTTTTGCATTGGATACAGATAGTTTTTATTCATTGTATGTACTGAGTGGCACAGTTTTGATTGGAGATGTTCAAATAACGAGGGATTCATTTGTGCGAATATCAGGTGTAAACACGATGAATATTGAAGCATTAGAAAGTAGTGACTTATTTATTTTACGGTCTCCCGTGAAAGTAGATTATAAGCTGGTTTCAGAGCAATAGAGTATAAAAGGAGAGTAATATGAGTGAAGCAAAAAAAGATGAAGTTGTGATTGCAGGGTATAATCCTGCACGAGTGAGTTTGAAAAAAGGACAAGAGTATTATTACTGCACCTGCGGGCGCTCTAAAAGCCAACCTTTTTGTGATGGGTCGCATAAGGGTACAAGTTTTACACCTATGGCATTTACACCCGAACAAGATGGTATTTTTAATCTTTGCCAGTGCAAACACACCAAACAAGCACCGTTTTGTGATGGTTCACATTTAAAATTACCGTAAGAGCCACTTGCAAAACTCATGAGCGGCGATTGACTTCCCCACTTTGGCGCATTTTTAGACTGGAATTTCGGTGTATGGAACCACCATACCCCTCATTTCAGCCTAGAAACGCACTCAAAGTGGGATTGCCACTCATCCACCCAGAGTTTTGCAAGTGGCTCATAAATATATAATAAATAAGGAGAAGGCAATGAAACTAAAGATTATGATACTTACAGGGCTGCTGACATTAGGGCTAACCACAACCGTACAAGCGGCAACCTATGATATTGATGATAAAGGCGCACATGCATTTATCCAGTTTAAAGTCAGTCATTTGGGATACAGTTGGCTGCTTGGCCGTTTTAATACTTTTGATGGCACATTTACTTATGATGAGAAAAACCCAAGTGCTTCTAAGGTGCAAGTGGTGATTGATACGGCAAGTGTGGATAGCAATCATGCCTTGCGTGATAAACATATAAGAAGCAAAGATTTTTTGATGGTAGACCGTTATCCAGAAGCTAAGTTTGTCAGTACATCATTCACAGAAAATGCTAAGGACATTGAAATCAAAGGCAAGTTTACGCTGCATGGTATTACCAAGGATATTGTGCTCAAAGGCAAACATATTGGTGCAGGCAAAGACCCTTGGGGTGGTTATCGCCGTGGTTTTGAGGCATGGACAAATATCAAAATGAAAGATTATGGTTTTTTGATGGATCTGGGCCCAGCATCACAAAACGTTGAACTCTATTTCTCCATCGAAGGTATTCGTCAGTAAACGAGCAATGTCACTCCAGCGATTAGGTGAATTGCGAAGCAGGAGAGACCACCTTGGGGTGGCGCAGTAATCATAAAAAGGATAGGTGTAATATGGGTTTGTTGGTTGAAGGAAAATGGGTGGACCAATGGTATGATACCAAAGAAAGTGACGGCAAGTTTATACGCCAAGACTCTGCTTTTAGGCACCATATAGGCGATGATGCATTTCCTGCTGAAGCAGGGCGTTATCATCTGTATGTATCCCTCGCCTGCCCTTGGGCGCACCGCACCTTGATTTTCCGTCAACTTAAAGGTTTGACCGACTTGATTGATGTGACTGTTGTTTCCCCTGATATGTTGGATAAAGGTTGGGCATTTCAACCCAAAGCAGAGCCGCTTTATGGTTATCATTATGCGTATCAGGTTTATACCCATGCCAAAGCTGATTACACGGGTCGTGTTGTTGTGCCGATTTTATGGGATAAAAAGAAACATACGATTGTATCCAATGAATCATCGGAAATTATTCGTATGTTTAACTCCGCATTTGATGGTTTAACGGGAAATACCGAAGATTATTATCCGCAAAACTTGCGCCCTGAAATTGACCATATCAACAGCATTGTTTATGATAATATCAATAATGGCGTGTATAAGGTTGGTTTTGCCACCACACAAGCAGCTTATGATGAGGCGTTTGATGCTTTGTTTGTGGCATTGGATTTAGTGGAGCAAAGGCTTGCCTGCAGCCAATATTTGGTGGGTGATAACATTACTGAAGCAGATTGGCGCTTGTTTACCACCTTGATTCGATTTGATGCAGTGTATTTTGGGCACTTTAAGTGCAACAAAAAACAAATTGCAGACTACCCGCATTTATACCGTTACCTGTGTGATTTGTATGGGCAACCACATATTGCAAATACGGTAAATCTTGAACATATCAAACGTCATTATTATTACAGTCATGAAAGTATCAATCCGACAAGAATTGTACCCAAAGGTGTGCCAGAAATCTTCTGTTAGGAGGTGAGCCATGAAAAAAATGAAAGCTTTAACAGTGCCAGAGGGTGATGGTGTTGTGGTGCAGCGTTTAATGCCAGTACACGGGTTGATGAATTTTGACCCCTTTGTGCTTATGGATCACTTTGATATTGAAGGTGGAGGTTTTCCTGACCACCCACATCGTGGTTTTGAAGCCATTACCTATATGTTGGGCGGTGGTATGCAACATAAGGATAACCTTGGTAATCGTTCGACGGTTAGAGAAGGTGGTTTGCAACGTTTTACGGCGGGTAAAGGTATTGTGCATTCGGAAATGCCACAGGGTAAGGCGCAAGGCATCCAGCTTTGGATTAATTTACCTAAACGCCTCAAACAAATGCCACCCAGTTATCAACAAGTGGATGTAGAGAGTATACCCATAGATAGTAATGATGGCGTTGTGGTGCGTAGACTGGTTGGGGGAAGTTCTCCCACTGTATTGCAAACTGAGGTGCTTTATTTGGATGTTAGTATAAAGCAGAAAAGTTTGTACCAGTGTGATATTCCAAGTGGTTTTCGTGGGTTTGTTTATATACTTAAGGGGAAAATCAGGCTTGAGCATGAAACACTACAGACCAATGAAGCATTGTTTTTTGACCATGCAAGGCTTTTATCATTCATGGCAAAACAAGATAGTCGTCTAATCATCTGTTTTGGTAAGCCGCATGGTGAACCCATTCATCAGCATGGGTCATTTGTTGATTAATATTCGTTTACAAGCGTTGTTAGTAAGGCAGCAAAGGAGAGGACTTGATGGATAAACCAGTTGTTGCAGATAATAAACCGAGCGTGGTGAGGTTAGAAAAAGGAAAAAAATACTATTTCTGCGTTTGTGGCAGATCAAAGAACCAACCTTTTTGTGATGGCTCGCATAAGAGTACATCGTTTACTCCCAAGGCTTTTATGGCGGATAAAGATGGTGATGCCTACCTGTGTGTATGTAAACATTCATCCAATATACCTTTTTGCGATGGGACACATAAACAATTTTCTGATGAACAAGTGGGTCAAGAAGGGACGGGTGTAAAAAAAGATTTAAGCTCAACTGCAAGCCCCACAGTTGAGGAGCCAACGGTGGCATTTATTCACCAATTGGCAAAAGAGGGTTTAAGTCAATTTGGGCATCATGGACCGATGACATCCATGGGCGTGCCTCGGCATCAGCTGCCGCATTGGGATGATATTCAATTGATTGTGGCGCAGATGGCAAACAAACCATTGATGGAAGATCAAGCTGTTGGCACTGAGCTTATTATTGGGCCGCAAGCAGATAAACCACTGAAGTTGGATATACCGTTGTTTGTATCCGACATGAGTTTTGGTTCATTGTCTGAAGAAGCCAAAGTTGCGATGGCAACAGGTGCAGAGCTTGCAGGCACAGGCATTTGTTCAGGTGAAGGAGGCATGCTGCCCGAAGAGCAAGCAGCTAATTCGCGCTATTTTTATGAACTGGCGAGTGCAGGTTTTGGTTATAAAGATGAATTGCTAAGCAAAGTTCAAGCTTTTCACTTTAAAGGTGGGCAAGGGGCGAAAACGGGTACGGGAGGACATCTTCCAGGCGCTAAAAATATCGGAAAAATCGCACAAGTTCGAGGTATTGAAGCGGGTAAAGATGCGGTGTCACCACCGACATTTAAGGATTTATCATCGGTATCCGATTTCAAACGTTTTGCCGACCATGTGCGTGAATTAACTGGAGGTATTCCGATTGGTTTCAAATTGAGTGCCAACCATATTGAGCAGGATATTCAATTTGCACTTGATGCCAGCGCCGATTATATCATTTTGGATGGGCGTGGTGGCGGCACGGGTGCTGCACCTGAAATGTTCCGTGATCATATCAGCGTGCCTACCATTCCAGCGCTTGCCAGAGCACGGAAATACCTTGATGAGCAGGGTGAAAGTGGTCGGGTGACACTGATTATTACAGGTGGTTTGAGGGTACATACGGACTTTGTCAAAGCCATGGCTTTGGGTGCGGATGGGGTGGCGGTTGCTAACAGTGCTATGCAGGCGATTGGTTGTGTGGCGGCGAGAATGTGTAATACCAATCAATGTCCCACAGGTATTGCAACACAAGATACAACACTTCGTAAGCGATTGAATGTTCAACAATCCGCAACGCAATTAAACAACTACTTTCAAGCATCGGTGAGCTTAATGCAGACCTTGGCAAGGGCCTGTGGGCATGACCAACTAAGTGGACTGAATGTGAATGACTTGGCAACTTGGCACCATCAGATGGCATTGTTGTCAGGGGTGAAGTTTTCAGGTGTGAAATTCTAGAATAGATGATTTTTAAGACGTGACTTTTTGATGCAGCAAAGGAGTTTGAAGTGAGTGAAGCACAAGAAAACAAAGAACACAAAGTACATGTGTTATTCCAAAAACGTTGGAGTCCAAGGGCGTTTGATGCCAATCAACCCGTGGCGCAGCAAGATTTGCATAGTTGCTTGGAGGCAGCGCGCTGGGCACCTTCATGTTTCGGTGCAGAACCTTGGCGTTTTATTGTTTGTCATAAAGAAAACAATCAAGAAGCGTGGGTTAAGCTATTGGCTTGTCTTGCGCCAAAAAATCAGGAATGGGCACAGTTTGCACCCGTATTGTTAATGGTTTGTGCACATCAAGTGTTTGAACATAATGGTCGTGATAATAATTGGGCAGAATATGATGCTGGGGCAGCAAGTATTTCTTTATGTTTGCAGGCAACAGCTTTGGGTTTGGTCACCCACCAAATGGGCGGTTTTGATGCAGAAGCTGTGTGTGACAGTTTTGCTATTCCCAAAGATTTTAAACCCATGGCTGCGATGGCATTGGGTTATCAAGGTGATGTGAATCAGCTGGATAAAGATTTCCAATCCATCGAAGTGTCTCACCGTAGACGAAAACCATTAGCAGAACTTATTTTTGATGGTGCTTGGGAACCGACTCAAGGTATATAAAAAAGCGGGCTTGTAATCGTAATATAAAAGTAAACAAACACATGCCCAAGTCATGAACGCATATATTGTGTCCAGCGCATCCAAACTCTGCGTTGTGCGTTTGAGCAATAGCCTTGCTATTCCATGCACACACGCCTGGGTTTTGAATGCCCTGAAATACAAAATCCACTTCATCCAGACTTATTCAGAGCTTGCTTAGCTTTGTTCTAATCCTTTGTGATTATAGAGCTCAATAAGCTTGTTTTCGAGTTGTTGAGAAGTGTTTTTGTTTGCTTGGCGTGCTTCATCGGAGATAAGCGTACTATCCTTCTGTGGAGAGGGTTGTGGCGCGGTATTGGAGGCATTGCTGGTATGCTGCGTGGCTTGTTGCAGTAGGCGGGTGATAAAACCATTGGATGGTGAAACTGGAATGGCCACAATACGCTCCTTGTATAAAACTCGAAACCCAAAGGAAAGGACTTCTGCAAAGATACCTATCGCAGGATGAGCGTGAAACTTTAGTGTTTTAAAAGCTTAGGTATTATAAATGATGCCTGCTTGTGTGGCATATTGCTGTAATACGGCAGAAGCTTTGTCGCGTAAGATTTCTTGGCTGACGGTGATGTTTCTTTTATTCAGCTCGTTTATCCAATCCGAATGTTTTGCACCTTCGTCAAAACCAATGGTTTCGGCATCAGTTGAGGTGGCGGCATAAGCTAGATGTTTGATGCCAGACCATGGCATTGCACCAAAACACATGGCGCATGGTTCACAGCTTGTGAGCAATTCAAAGCTGCCATGTTCACTGATGTTGTAGGTTTGCAGGGTTTGTTGGGCAAGAATAATGGCGACCATTTCTGCATGGTTGGTACAATTGTGACTGGGTACAACAATGTTTATACCCACAGATAATAACTGCCGTTTATCCATATCAAAAATCGCAGCAGCAAAAGGCCCACCTGTTTGTTTAGCTACATTCTGTTTGGACAGTTGAATCACAAAGCCCATGCGCGCCTCAAGGCTAGAAAAATCACCATGAATACGCAGGCAAGTGCTTACCCAGTCGTTGACCCAGTTGGGAAGCACAAAACCTTTGTGTGTGGTTTGAATAT
>JAUZQX010000086.1 GCA_030950765.1 Ghiorsea sp. | reverse complement strand
TGAGGCAATCAGCACGATGCCATCTTTAGGTATTTCAGTGACTTCTTCTTTGATGAGTGTAATCAGCGGCTCATCTTCTAATTTTTGCGTTACAGCGCTAGAGAATAACTCTCTATCCACTGCCATCGCGCCACCCGCAGGCACTTTGCATTCATCACCAGTAAACATAATCAATGAATCAAGCTGACGCATTTCTTCATGCAACAGCCCAACTGCATTTTCTAAATTATCGGCACGAAAGGAGTTGGAGCATACCAACTCCGCACATTTATCGGTTTTGTGGGCTGGGGTCATGGTTTTGGGGCGCATTTCATACAAGTTGACCGCAAAACCTTGCTTGGCTAACTGCCATGCCGCTTCTGAGCCAGCCAAACCTGCGCCGATGATGTGAATGGTTTGTTGCTGGCTCATATTGGTATTACTCCGCGAAACTTATTTCGGCAAAGCTACTGTCCACAAACGCCAGTTGTCCACTGTATCCGTATTGGGCGCTTTGGGGTCGCGGTTGGAGTGGAATACAATAGTGTTGTTATCAAGCCAAGATGGCCCACCATCAATGACATTCATACCTGAAGTAACTGCTGTAACTTCGCCTGATTTGATATTCAAAACATGAATAAAGGTTTGTAATACATCACCACGGCTGTCTCGGTTGGATACAAAGGCAACACGTTGCCCATCGGGGCTAAGGCTTGGTTCAACATCAGCATAGGTGTTTTTGGTTAAACGTTTGAGATTTGTGCCATCCAAATTTTGCATCCAAAGGTCAAAGTTACCATGGGTTTCACGCACAAACACCATGCTTTTACCATCTTGGGACAACGTTGCATCGAAACCATCGCCCAACATGGTGAGGTTACTATTAGCTGGATACATAACAAATAGTTGGGGTTGGGCAAAGGTGTTTCCCATGCCTTCTTCTGTTTTAGGGTAACCTGATTTTTTAAGCCATAACCGCTCATGATACATACGCCAAGCTTGACCTAACAGCTCATGGTCAAGTTTTTTGTCAGTAAGCTGTGTGTTTATACGCGGGGCGCGTGAAGTTTCTAAGCTGCTGTCAAATACCCAAGTGTCACCGTTTGCGGATACTTCAAGGTGATTGGGCATCAATAATGACTGAAACATACCTGGATGCATGGCAACTTGTGCATGTTCGCTTGCAAACCAAGGTGTGAGCGTGCCTAGTCGATTGCTGACAAAAGCAATGTCACCATTCGCAATGGCTGCACCATAACGTACAACTTCGTTTGTAAATGCAGCACCTACATGTTTGGCAGCCCCACTCAGTTGATGTCGATTCAATTGCATAATTTGATGGGTCTTCTGTACACGTTGTGAATACACCAAATAATCACCCGCGACATCAGGATAAACAATGTCGATCATAGGGTTGTTAAAAAGGGGTTGTGCTTGCTCTTGTGCATAAGCTGAACTAGCGGTGATTAAGGCAAAAGACATGGCGAGTAATTTTTTCATTTAGGGTTATACCTCCGTGTATGGTGTTTCATGGGAGAGCGATGGATACGTATTGTTGCGCCTGCGGATGTGACGCACATTACGAATACATTTTACAACAGGCGGATACCATCTGCTTCAATGCTTATCTTTTTTTGTTTATACAAAGCACCCAGAGCTTTTTTGAACATACCTTTGCTGATACCAAACGCTTTTTGGATGTCTTTGGGGTCGCTTTTGTCATGTAATGCAAGAAAACCAGCATTGGCTTTGAGTTTATACACAATAAGGTCAGTGATTTCTCCAGTTTTTTCACTGGGTTTGCGATGTAAACACACATCAATTTTCCTGTCTTTACGAATATTTTGAATGAATCCTTGCAGCTTTTCCCCGTGTTTGATGGTTCTAATCGCTTCATGCTGATGCAATAGACCGACATGGGTATTGTTGATAATCATTTGATAACCCAAATCCGTTTTGTTGGCACTCATTAAGGATACTTCTTGCCCAACTTGGAGTTCGTTTAACGACTCATCATCCAAAAAATCACGGATTTTCATGGATGCAATCGGGCGACCCGTTGTTCCGTCTTGTAGAATATATACCACGTAAGATTTGCCAACTTCTGGGCGGTGGGTTTGTTCATCATAAGGCAGCAATAAATCTTTCATTAGCCCCCAATTCATAAACGCCCCTGTATTGTTCACATCAACAACCTCTAAAAAAGCAAACTCGCCAACTTGAGCATAAGGTGTTTCTGTGGTGGCGATAACACGATCTTCCGAATCAAAGTAGATAAACACTTCAATATCATCATCAACTTGCACATTTTGTGGTACATAACGTATGGGTAATAGTATTTCACCATATTCTTTGCCACCATCTAGGTAGATGCCAAAATCAACTTCTTTAATCATGCGTAATGTGTTTGTTTTGCCGATAGCGACCATAAACTACTCCCAATGATGAAACTTTTGCTGGATGGTGTGTATATGTAGCATCAATGTAAAGCGGACAATCGACATGAGGAATGATTCTTGCATAATCGCCGCCATGAGAAAAATGATAATACTCGCTTTTTTGGCTTTATTGCAAACAGGTTGTGCTACGGTTGAAAATGATTTTGACCCGTTAGAGCCGATGAACAGAAAGGTTGATGCCTTTAATACAGTGGTGGATGAGGCGACCATGCGCCCACTTGCCAAGGGTTATACGGCTGTGGTGCCCAAAGGTGGTCGTGATGTGGTGACGAACTTTTTTAGTAATCTTCAAGAGCCGAATACGATTATCAATAATGTATTACAGGGGAAAGTTCACCATGCTTTATCGGACACACTTCGTTTTGTTGTGAACTCGACAGTAGGTATTGTGGGGCTTTTTGATGTGGCATCACACATGGGTTTGGAAAAACATAAGGAAGATTTTGGACAAACGCTTGCAGTTTGGGGTGCAGGGCAGGGTGCATATATTGTGTACCCTTTGTTAGGGCCTAACTCTGTGCGTAATACACCAGGAACAGTGATGGCTTATTACCTTGATGGTGCATCGTATCTTTATATGGTTATGAACCCACCTGCTGTGATTGCAGTAACAGCTTTGAAATATATTAATGATAGAGCAAATATTGAAAACTTTGTGAAAATGCGAGATGAAATGGCATTGGATGCCTATGTGTTTGTGCGTGAAGGCTGGCGACAAAGTCGTGAATACCGTATTTATGATGGGCATCCGCCTGCACCACAATCCAGTGAAGATGATGCCTTTGATGATGATTTTGAAGATGAATTTGCGGATGAATTCGATTGAGTGAATCACCAGCATTAGACTTACTCCTTAAAGCAGCTTTAAGCGCTGCCCCCCAACGTGTGGCTTTTATCAATGCCACAGCACACCCCTTATTGCTTGAACTTACACAGCACGCAAGTGAATGTGTTTTAAGCCAAACATTTAAACCCTATATTTTAGAGCTCAAAAATTTGGGTTTATCGGTATCGGATATTGAGGGGCAATTCGACCTCGTATTATTGATACCAAGCAAAGATAAAAAACAATCCTTGGGCTGGATGGCACAAGCTTTTGAACATTTAAACGATAATGGCAAGCTGATAGTGGCTTGTGAAAATCAATATGGTGCTAAGTCATATGAATCAGCACTTAAAAAGTTGGCTGGACATGCGGGTTCGTCGTCTAAGTCCAAGTGCCGATTATTTTCGGCTAAGAAAATTGCAACATTGAATGTAACTTTGCAACAACAGTGGGTGGATGAGAGCAAACCAAACATCATTGAAAGTCATGGTTTATGGGCGCAAGCAGGTTTATTTAGTTGGAAAACTGCGGATATAGGTTCACAGTTTTTATTGAAACATCTACCTGTTTTTCAAGGTAAAGGTATGGACTTGTGTTGTGGTTATGGTCTGTTGGCGACACATATTTTAAAAGCTTCGCAAAATATTACACATATGCATTTGGTTGAGGCTGAAAGTTTGGCATTGGAATGTGCAAAAAAGAATGTGGCTGAATATGATGTTACTGCTGTAAGTTTTCATCATTTAGATGCAGCCAATGAAAGTTTACCTAAACACCTTAACTTTGTGGTGTGTAACCCACCCTTTCATACAGGGCAAAACCGAGATGTAGAGCTTGGGCAAACGATTGTAAATAAAGCTTGTGGTGCGTTGACGCATGGTGGCGAGTTATATTTGGTGGCTAACCGTCAGTTGCCTTATGAACACATATTAAAAGAATATTTACGTGATGTGCAATGTTTGGCTGCGGGTGGTGGTTTCAAAGTATTAAGAGGCAAAAAATAGATGACCAAGAAATTTGAGCCGAAACTAGAACGATTGGAAAAAATTATGTCACGACTGGGCTATGGGGCTAGACGTGATGTGCCACATTGGATTCGTGAAGGTTGGCTGACTGTGAACGGCGAAAAACCCAAGTCGGCATCGGTTAAGGTGTATGCAAGTGATGTGGAGCTTGATGGTGCGCCGCTTGATCATCCTTTTGGTTTAACAGTGGTATACCATAAACCTTTGGGCACCGTATGTTCACGCAAAGAAGAAGGGCGAATTATTTTTGAAGATTTCCCTGAGCGTTGGCTTGGGCGCAAACCACCACTATCCAGTGTGGGTCGCTTGGACAAAGAGACTTCGGGTTTATTGATTGTTACCGATGATGGGCAACTCAATCATCATTTAACCAGCCCCAAACACCATATTTCTAAAACGTATGCAGTGACTTTGGATGACCCACTTCAAGGCAATGAAGTTGAAGTTTTTTTGGCGGGAACATTGATGTTGGAAGCTGATGATAAACCATGTTTACCCGCAGAGTTGACGATTACAGATGAAAAAACCGTGCAAGTGGTGTTGCATGAAGGGCGTTACCATCAAGTGCGCCGTATGTTTGCCGCATTGGGTAACCATGTGACAGCCCTAGAGCGCACACATACGGGCAATCTATCGTTGGAATCACTAAACCTGCAAGCTGGTGGCTATCAAACCATTGAGGTTGAAACCTTAAAGCAGCTTATTGGATAAGGTATTAGGCTTGGCATTCCGCGCGATACAAACATGGTGATACGCTACAATTATCAATAGTAAGAAAACAAGGGTTATTACCTTCTGCGTTTTGAATTGCATGAATCAAGTCTGTTTTTTTCAATTTTGCTGCGCCTTTAATATTTAAAGGTTTAGCGTGGTTTAATAAATCTTTCTTGGTGATTTTAGTAGTTGACATAACAAGACCCTGAGTTAATTTTTTTAGCAGAGTATCGGTGTTACAGGTGAAATCAATGTATGTCTTATATCTATCGTTTAACACTATAGTCTTAGTAATTCATGGTGGTCAAAAAAGATGGTTAAGTTATCTTGCCGCGCATGAACGACACCACGGCAAATCAGCTGAATGAAGCACAATATAATGCGGTACACTATCGCGGTGGACCTTTACTGGTGCTTGCGGGTGCGGGTTCCGGAAAAACAAGGGTCATTACAGAGCGGATTGCCGCATTGGTCGAGCGTGATGTGCCAGAAGCTGCTATTACAGCGGTAACATTTACCAATAAAGCAGCCAAGGAAATGCGAGAACGTTTGGAAAAGCGTCTGGGTGAAGAAAAAGTGAAACGTTTACGTATTTGTACGTTCCACGCTTTGGGTTTGATGATGGTTAGGGAACATGCGGCATTGGTGGGGCGCAGACAAAAGCTTTCTATTTTTGCGGTGAATGAGCAGAAGTCCGCCATGCGCTCGGTATTGGCAGATTTAAAATTGCCTACTGATGCAGACCAAGTGGATAGAATTTTAACAAAAATATCGCAGATGAAAAATGGCATGTTGGAATCCAAAGACAATGTATTGTCCATGATTGCCGACAAATATGATACTTTATTACAGAAAATGAATGCCGTGGACTTTGATGACTTGATTGTCTTGCCGTTGCGCATCCTTAATGGTGATGCCGATGCGAGAGCATTGTGGCAAAGCAGATGTAGACATTTTTTGGTGGATGAATACCAAGATTCTAGTCGTATGCAATATGATTTTGTGCGTTTACTTGCACCAGGCAATGCTAACCTCACGGTGGTGGGTGATGATGACCAATCCATTTATGGTTGGCGAGGTGCGGAGGTTAAGAATCTGTTTCAGTTGGAAAAGGATTACCCCAAGCTAGAAGTGATTAAGTTAGAAGAAAACTACCGTTCCACAGGCTCTATCCTTCAAGGTTCCAACAGTTTGATTGCCCATAACACAGAACGCTTGGGTAAAAAGTTGCGCTCCAACCTTGGCATTGGTAAACCGATTCGGATATGGGTTGCTGAAACATCTGAAGATGAAGCTGAGCGTGTGGTGGCAGAAATCAGGTCGCAGCGAGCGGTCACCAAAATGAAGTGGGATGATTGTTGTATTTTATACCGCTCATCGTTTAAATCCCGCGCCTTTGAGATGGCATTGCGGGAAGCGGATATTCCTTACCATGTCAGTGGTGGATTGTCCTTTTTTGATAGGGCAGAAGTGCAAGACTTTTTAGCTTATTTGAAGCTTGTTGGTAATTTTTCGGATGATTTGGCATTGATGCGCGCTATTTCAAGACCACGGCGTGGTATAGGCAGCAAAGCTTTAGAATTATTGGGACAATTTGCCCATGAAAAGCAGTGTTCGTTGTTGGAAGCAGCTTTGGAAGATGGCTTTCAGCATTCTAAGGCGAATGTACTCAAAGCCTTTGGGCAAATGCTTG
>JAUZQX010000085.1 GCA_030950765.1 Ghiorsea sp. | reverse complement strand
GCGACCTACTCCTACTCGCCATGGCACTACCCAACTTTATCGGTTTATATATCCTACAAGATAAAGTCGGCACTGCCCTCAAAGATTATCTCGCCAAACTCAAAAATGGCGAGTTTGAAACAAAATAATCATGCCTGTGATAATATTTAAGGCCATTCTTTTTGTTTTTTTGTTTCTACCTACGTTGGTAACTGCTCAACCATCAAATGCATTTGTTGTTTCTGGTGAAACAATGGAATCAAGTAATCCACGTTCAAATGTAATCATATATAAGTATGATAAAGCAGTTGGTCGTTTTTCTCGCGTCCAGGAGCTTGCCTTTGGGCACGAGGGAATGTTTGGAGAGGTTCATCAAATTAGCATGATGAATAAAGAGCGTATCTTTGCCGCTATAGGCACAGGAAATAGACCCCTTTTAATTTGTGTTATTTCGAACAAGGTGCATTGTGATAAACCCGATTTTTCGAAAGTTGATGCTAACTTAAGTTACTTTGATTTTTATTTTTATAGAGAGGATTCAATTGTAATACCCTTTTTGAACTCGGATAAATATTTGCGAGTTCCTTTAACACAAAAGAGAGCTGGGTATGAGACTCTAGTAAGCATTGATAGGGATGACCTTTCGGAAAACTCTGGCTTTTATCTAGATGAAGAAAATATATTACGGCACAGGTGGAAGCGCCCTGGACAAAAGTCTAAATTTCAATTAAATCAAAATTCAGATGAACTTATTGCCGAAGTTAATCGTAATTATCTTAGCATGGTCGTAAACACCAAACAATATTTTGGGCTGGTTACCAGTGGTGTCAAGAGTAAAGAGGGGCAATTTTCTATACTCATACTAAATAAAGTTTCGGGAGAGTGGAGCCACAAATGGGAGAGAGAGAGTGCCTTTGTTTCAAACTTTAACACTTGGTTAGTATGGCGCGAAGTACAGGATAAAATAGGTTCAAGAGGTGGTTATTATATACCCTCAGGAATATTTAGGTTTCATAATTTATCAAGTAATCAAGTGTTTAGAGCATATTTAAGTGAAGATAGTGAAGTTTTAGATATTGATGAAGAAGGCTGGGTACTATATCGAGTAGGTGATACACTCTATAAAGCGCAGATTCAGAAAGACAGCTTGGGTAAGCCTATTAAGCTGGTCACCGACCCAGCTATTAAGAGTGTGCATTGGGGTTTGTGGGCAGAAGATTCTCCCTCTACTAACATGGTTGAACCCTAGTTCTGGGGACACTAAAATAAAACCCATAAACCACTAGAGATATTTGCCTTTGATGACTAGACTGCGCCTGACTTTAAAATCAGGTGGTCTTTATGGATATTGATGTAAAAAAAATCGCGAACCTTTCCCGCATTCGTCTCACAGACAGCGAAGCCAAAGAACTTGCACCTCAATTATCAAGTATCATGGGGTATATTGATAAACTGAGTGAAGTGAACACTGATGGTGTTTCGCCCACTGCACATCCCCATGATGTGGCTATGCCGCAGCGCCCTGATGTGGTGACCAACCCAAGCCGCCGTGATGCTTTGCAACAACCTGCACCACGCACCGAATCAGGTTTGTATGTTGTACCCAAAGTGCTTGAATAAGCCGCCCTCTTTTTTCTCTCTATCGCGTCCATTTTCCCTAAACCAAATTATTTTTTAAGGATATATTATGCCATTTCGTTCACTCAGCGACATCCAAACCCAACTTGAAGCAGGACAAACCACTGCCGTAGAAGTTGCCCAACTTTATTTAGACCGTATTGCAGCGCACAATGATGATTTGAATGCATTTGTGTTTATCGACCCCGAACATGTGTTGGCGCAAGCCGAGGCATCTGATGCCTATCGCGCTGAACATGCTGCGCGTCCACTTGAGGGTTTACCCATTGCCGTAAAAGATATTTTTTGTACACAAAACGGACCAACCCGTTGCTGCTCCAATATCCTTGAGGGTTTTGAAGCACCTTATGACGCGCATGTGATTACCCGCTTGAAAGAAGCTGGTGCAGTATTGGTCGGCAAAACAAACATGGATGAATTTGCCATGGGTTCATCCAATGAAACATCAGCTTTTGGTGGCTGTAAAAACCCTTGGAACACCGATTGTATTCCGGGCGGTTCATCAGGTGGTTCTGCTGTTGCCGTGGCGGCTGGTTTAACGCCTGCTGCATTAGGTACAGATACAGGCGGCTCTATTCGCCAGCCTGCGGCATTAACTGGTTTGGTCGGTTTAAAGCCAACTTATGGTCGAATTTCGCGCCGTGGCATCATCGCATTTGCTTCATCGCTAGACCAAGCAGGACCAATGACGCGAACAGTTAAAGATGCAGCATTACTCACATCTATCATGTCTGGTCATGATGCAGGCGATGCAACTTCGGTATCTGATGCACCCAACTTTGACTGGTTAAAAGCTTGCGAAGGCAGGGATATGAAAGGTTTACGCATTGGTAAACCCAAAGAGTATTTTATTGATGGCATGGATGAAGAAGTTCGCGCACAAGTTGAAGCCGCATTGAAAAAATGCGAAGAGCTTGGTGCTGAAATCGTAGATATTTCATTGCCACACACTGAATATGCAGTTGCAGCCTATTATGTGATTGCCCCATCGGAAGCATCCACCAACTTATCGCGTTATGATGCTGTTCGCTTTGGTCATCGTTGTGACAACCCTGAAGATTTGGAAGATATGTATGCCCGCTCTAGGGATGAAGGTTTTGGCGAAGAGGTTAAACGCCGTATTTTAACAGGTACATTTGCTTTATCTTCAGGTTACTACGATGCTTATTATTTAAAAGCGCAAAAAGTACGCACACTCATCAGTCAAGATTTCAAAGAAGCCTTTGAACAAGTGGATGTGATTGCAACACCCACCAGCCCTGTGCCTGCATTTAAAACAGGTGAAAAAACAGACGACCCTCTCACCATGTATTTATCTGATATTTTCACCATCGCTGTAAACTTGGCGGGTTTACCTGGTTTGTCGCAACCTTGTGGTTTTGCTGATAATTTACCTGTAGGGCTGCAATGGATTGCTCCTGCTTGGCAAGAAGATAAAATCTTAGCTGCAGCATCGGCTTATGAGAATGCAACAGACTGGCATACCAAGTCGCCAGTAAAATTTGGAGGTGCAGCATGAGCTGGGAAGTTGTTATCGGATTAGAAGTTCATTGCCAAATCAACACCAAAACCAAAGCATTCTGCGGTTGTTCCACCGAGTTCGGCGCAGAGCCCAACTCACAAACCTGCCCTGTATGTTTGGGTATGCCAGGTCAATTGCCTGTGCTTAATGATGTAGCAGCCAAGAAAACCATTCTTACAGGTTTAGCCATCAACGCTGACATCAATTTAGAATCTAAGTTTGATCGGAAAAACTATTTTTACCCTGACCTTCCCAAAGGTTATCAAATCACTCAATTTACTGTACCTATTGTTGAGGGTGGTTATATTGATATTCCCACCAAAGATGGCGAAAAACGCCTTGGTGTGACCCGCATTCACATGGAAGAAGATGCTGGGAAGTCTATGCACGAAGGTTTGGATGCGGTGTCTCACATCGACTTGAACCGTTCAGGCATTCCGCTCATGGAAATTGTATCTGAGCCTGATATGCGCTCGGCTGATGAAGCCATTGCTTATTTGAAACAACTGCATCAAATCATCAA
>JAUZQX010000084.1 GCA_030950765.1 Ghiorsea sp. | reverse complement strand
ACAATACGTGCGCCAGCCAATGGTTTTTTGCCAGCATATTCTGCGCGCAATGCCATCAAACCAGGCATTTCGGTTTCCGCAATTTTAACTTCTTTGCGACCCCATGCTGCCAATGACATATCGGCAACTTTATAATCTGTAAAATCAGACATTCTCATACTCCTATGTTCACCACTTATATTTAAGCGGTATAAAAAATATGAGCACCGTTGTTTTTATTCAAACGACTGAGCCTAACGATATCATTTTATGATAAAACAACATCGGCGCAGTGCTCCTCAGTCTAAATTGTTCACAAAACCTCTCAACTTCGCTCGAGGTGACACACATGATGTCATTCCGACCGTAGTGGAGGAATCTTTCAAGCATTAAATACCTAAAGCAGCCTTCAAAGCATCCACTTTATCGGTTTTTTCCCAAGTAAACTCAGGAAGTTCACGTCCAAAATGACCATAAGCTGCTGTTTTTGCATAAATAGGGCGCAACAAATCAAGCTCTTGAACAATGCCTTTAGGACGCAAATCAAACACTTCACGCACAGCATCGGCAAGCTTGGCTTCATCCACATTACCTGTACCAAAAGTATTCACCATAACCGATAACGGATGTGCCACACCAATAGCATAAGCCACTTGCACTTCACATCTATCAGCAAGACCAGCAGCTACAATGTTTTTTGCCACATAACGCATCATATAACATGCAGACCTATCCACTTTTGTAGGGTCTTTACCAGAAAACGCACCACCACCGTGATGACCAAATCCACCATAGGTATCGACGATAATTTTACGACCCGTTACACCACAATCGCCGACTGGACCACCAATCACAAAACGCCCAGTTGGGTTGATATGAAAATCTGTTTTATCATGTAACAAACCTGTTTTATCCAACACTGGGTGAATAATTTCTTTCATCACACCAGCCACCAAATCTTCATGGCTAACATCAGCTGAATGTTGTGTGGACAATACCACAGCATCAATCGCAACAGGTTTTGAATCTACATAACGTACGGTCACTTGTGATTTTGCGTCAGGGCGTAAATATTTTAACACGCCAGATTTGCGAACCTCTGCTTGTTTTTCCATCAATTGATGCGACAAGTGCACAGGCATTGGCATCAACACATCCGTTTCATTGGATGCATAACCAAACATCAAACCTTGGTCGCCAGCACCTTGATCCAAATCAATACCTTCGCCTTCATTCACACCCGCAGCAATATCCACAGACTGTTTATCCATGGTCACCAGCACCGCGCACGATGCATAATCAAAACCCATGTCCGATGAGTTATAACCAATTTTTTTAATCGCATTACGCGCTATTTCTTGATAATCAATAATCGCAGATGTGGTAATTTCACCTGATAAAATCACCATACCTGTATTGACCATAGTTTCACATGCCACACGTGCTGTGGGGTCTTGCTCTAAAATAGCATCCAATACGCTATCCGATATTTGATCAGCAACCTTATCAGGGTGACCTTCACCCACTGATTCTGATGTAAATACAAAGTCTCTACTCATCTTTTTTCCTTTTAACCCTTAAATTTTACGCAAACTCAGGCAGAATACCTGCATCAAACACAGGGCCATCCACACACACACGTCTATATTTTTCTTGTCCATCTTCCATAGTTTTCACCACACAGCCCGCACAGCCACCAATCGCACATGCCATATACTCTTCCAAACTTAACTGCGTTGAAATACCCAGCTCACGTCCAAGTTTTGCCACCGCATGTAACATCGGATGTGGCCCACAAGATAACAGTACACATCGCGCCTTTTCTTCATCACTTAAGGCTAACAAGTAGTCTCTTGCCAAGTCAGGCACATGCCCTTCATAACAACCATATAACCCTGCATTGGATGCCAAGCGGCAGGCAATACCACGCGCTTCAAGTGAAGATATGGTTAAAGTCGTATTCCCCGTAACACCTGGTAACATAAAAGTAGATGGTTTAAGTGCAAATGGGAACGGTACTTCAGAACCGGCAAACAACACCACATCAGCTTGATGAACCAGCTGATCTGCTACAAAAATCATAGGCGGCACACCCACACCACCACCGATTAACACATAACGTTTATCCGTATCCGACAAATCAAAAGGTACACCAATAGGCCCTAACATGGGCAAGGTTTCCCCTTTCTTCCTTTCTCCTAACTGATATGTACCTTCACCAATTTTTTTGTACAGTAAATCAATGGTTCCTTTTTCAGGGTCCGTCAACATAATGGAAATAGGGCGGCGAAGCGGTAAAGCATCAGACACGCGTATATGTACAAACTGTCCAGGTTTGGCTGACTGTGCTGTTTTAGGTGCTTTTAAACGCATGATGCACTGCTCCCCATCATGGGAAACATTGGCTAAGACTTCGGCTTGTTCTTCAAAAATTGTATTCCGCTTATTCTTCATGAGTTGGGAATACTGAATAGGAAATGTGGGTTCGTCTACGAAATCCTTCACTCTGATAATAATCACATGTAAATTATCCACATTTTTGGTTATGCTTACGCCATGAATCATCAAGAATTATGGGAAGTTATTAAACTTCGTTTATCACCGCAATTATCACCTGCAAAAATGGGAGCATGGATTGAACCTGTCTCCACCGAACTGGAAAATAATGTTTTAACCCTCAAGGTGCCCAATCAATTTTTTATTGATGGTCTCAAAAGTGACTGTGAACAATATATTTTAGAAGCACTACAGACACTTAATTTACACCATATTAACCTCGAATACCTGATTGATACATCCATTGAACTTGCACCTATGCAACAAGCAAGTAAACCAACGAGTAACAAACATAACATTGATGGTTTTATTGATGAACGGTTCACCTTTGAAAACTTTGTTGTGGGTTCCAGTAATGAATTTTGTCATGCTGCAAGTTTGGCTGTAGCCGACCAGCCTGGTGCACAGTATAACCCTCTGTATATCCATGGCGGGGTGGGGTTGGGTAAAACACACCTCATCAATGCAATTGCCAACCGTTTGGTAGCACATAAAGATGTTCGTATTGCTTACCGAACAGGTGAACATTTCACCAACGAGCTGATTGATGCCATTCGTGGGCAAAAAACCAAAGCATTCCGTGATAAATATCGTAAAGTTGATGTCTTAATTATTGATGATATTCAATTTATTGAAGGCAAACAAAGTACACAGGAAGAATTCTTCCACACTTTTGATGCGCTACACAAAGCACAAAAGCAGATTGTTCTTACTTCAGACCGAGATCCTTCTGCAATTAAACATTTAGCCGAACGTTTACGTTCACGTTTTAATTGGGGGTTGGTCGCAGATATTCAGCCTCCCAATTTTGAAACACGTATGGCCATCTTAAAAAGTAAAGTTGAGCTTGCGGGTATCACATTGGCTGATGATATTTGTTTTTTACTCGCCTCTAAAATATCCAGCAATGTTCGTGAGTTAGAGGGCGCATTAACCCGTTTAACCGCCTATGCAAAACTCTCTGGTAAACCCATCACTATGGAGCTTGCTCAGGATAAACTTCGGGACCAACTTAACCTCCAGTCCAAAACTATAACTATTGAAGATATTCAAAAACAAGTTGCTAACTATTACCACCTACGCATTCAGGATATGAAGTCAAAGGTTCGCAAACGCAATATTGCATACCCTAGACAAATTGCTATGTATATTAGTAAAGAATTAACAAAAATGTCTATGCCTGAAATTGCAGATAAATTTGATAAAAAAGATCATACTACAATTTTATATGCCCATAGAAAAATTCAAGCTGAGAGAAATGAGGATCAAGATTTTGATGATGAAATAAATCGATTGATACTCCTTCTTAAACAAGGATGAACCCATGCAGGCTGTGGATAAAGGTATGTACAACTTTACAGTTAAGCTGTGGATAAGATGTGATTTAAAAGATAATGTGTAATAAAAAATAAAAAAAGCATATTATTCGCAATCTATCCACAGGTTTAAGGAATAGGTATACACAGTAAAACTTTGTTTAAGTATTTGTTTTATTTGTAGTTAGTAGGCTTATACTACTTATAAACAGTGCCTACGATGACGATAATTTAATTAAATATAAGTGAGAGAATATAACAGTATGCATATTAAAATTTCCAGAACATCACTTTTTCAACAAATCCAACGCTGTCAAAACATTGTTGAAAAAAGAAATACAAACCCTATTTTAGCAAATATTTTATTTGAAACGATTGAACAAAATTTAAAACTTACAGCAACAGACCTTCAAGCAACTTACACAAGTACGCAAAGTGCTGAAGTACTAAGTTCCGGATCATTTACTGTTGAAGCCAAAAAGATTTTTGAGATTATTCGTGAACTAAACCCTGAAACACCCGTAGAATTAAAAATACAGGGTTCTTTTTTAGATATCACTAGTGCTGGCGTTAAATTCAAATTAGCGACTAAACCAGTAGATGAGTTTCCGAGTGAACCTTCTGATGAAACCGACTTGTCTATTCATCTGCCTGGTCATGAATTAGCTGCTATGATTTCATCAACCAGTTTTGCGATGTCGAACGATGAAACGCGCAAATACTTAACCGGTAGTTTGTTTGAGGTTTCCAAGGCGCACGGTATTCGCGTTGTGACGACTGATGGACATCGCATGGCTTTAAGTGAATTGAAGCTTGAAACAGAACATGATGAAACTGAATGTATTGTGCCTAAAAAAGCAGTAATGGAAATCAAACGATTAGCCGAAGAATCTGAAGATGAAATAACATTATCCCTTGGAAAACAACAGGTTAGAATTGAAGTTAATCAACAGCGTTTCACCTCAAAGGTGATTGATGCCAAATACCCAGTGTATGAAGATGTGATTCCCAAAGATAACCCATATACTGCAAGTGTTGATAAAAACTGTCTTGATCAAGCTTTGCGTCGCAGCATTGTAGTCGCCAATGATTTCACCCATGATGTAAAACTAACGTTCACTAACGATAAACTATCCATTGCAGCGCATAATACGGAACAGGAACAGGCCGAAGAAGATATTTCCATATCCTACCAAGGTTTGGAGGTGGAAGTAGGCTTTAATGCCAAATATATGCGTGATGTATTATCTGCGATTCAATCACCTGTGGTGAGGATTCAACTGAAGGATAGTTTATCTCCTGCACTACTTTTAGAAGAGGAACATGAGCGTTCTCGGCATGTGTTGATGCCAATGCGTATTTAGTTTTATCTTGATATTTAGACCACTTTGATTGCATAATGCAGCACAATTAAAATCACATAGAAGTTTTTTCTAAAATGAGTAGGGAGTATTTATGTCCGTTAAGCATCCTGTAATTTCTGTAACTGGTTCATCCGGTGCAGGAACAAGTACCGCCAAAGTAGCTTTGGAGCATATTTTCCATCGTGAAAATGTAACACCAGCTATTGTTGAGGGTGATTGTTTTCATAAGTTTGACCGTTTAACTTTTAAAGAGAAGGCGAAAGAGTTTGAAGCGAATGGCAAACGTTTAAGTCACTTTTCTGATGAAGCAAACTTGTTTGATAAGATTGCTGATTTATTCAAAGCTTATGGTGAAACAGGTAAAGGTAAAGCACGTACTTATGTGCACGATGATGAAGAAGCCAAGATTTACGGTGTAGAATCTGGTAAATTTACAGATTGGCGTGATATTGGTGAAGGTTCCGATTTGTTATTTTATGAAGGTCTTCATGGTGGCGTAGAAGAAGTTCGTCCTTACTCAGATTTAATGGTTGGTATTGTGCCTGTTGTAAACATTGAGTGGATTCAAAAGATTCACCGTGATACAGCGATGCGTGGTTATTCATCAGAGGCAGTTGTTGATAACATTTTATCACGTATGCATGACTATGTTCACTTTATCACACCACAGTTTAGTCACACAGATATTAACTTCCAACGTGTGCCTTTAGTGGATACATCAAACCCGTTTATTGCGCGTGATGTACCTACACCTGATGAAAGTTTGATGGTCATTCGAATTCGTAAACCTGAGAAGTGGGGTATTGATTTCCCATACTTATTATCCATGCTGAATCATTCATTTATGTCACGTCGCAACACGTTGGTTGTGCCGTCGAGTAAAATGTTATTGGCGATGGAATTGATTTTCTCTCCCATCATTCATGATATGCTTGAAAAACGTAAATCTTAATTTTTTTATAAACTAATATAAAAGGGTGGCTTTTTTAAGCCGCCCTTTTTTTTGTTTTTTACTACTATACCTTATTGTGCTTGTTGTATGTATATCAAATAACTAAATCTTGTATTTTTCCTAATTTTTAAATTTATTCGTAGAAGTTCTTTTTGTAGTTTATATTATTTCAATATGTTGAATAATGAAAATATGTTTCACGTGAAACACCCAGATGGTTTGGTTGATGTTTTGGTAATTGGGGCAGGGCATGCAGGTTGTGAAGCAGCTATGGCAGCCGCACGCCGTGGTGCTAAAGTACGCTTAATTACACAAAACCTTGATACAATAGCTAAAATGTCATGTAACCCTGCGATAGGTGGTGTGGGCAAAGGACACCTTGTTAAGGAAGTTGATGCTCTGGGTGGTGTAGTGGGGCTGGTGGCAGATAAAGCGGCATTACAGTATCGAATTCTTAATCAGCGTAAAGGCCCTGCAGTTCAAGCAACCAGGGCGCAGTGCGACAGGCGTTTATACCACATAGAAATGCGGCATTTGCTGGATAACCAAGAAGGTCTACACCTTTACCAAGGTAGTATTAATAACTTGTTATTCGATCAAGATAATATTCAAGGTGTGGTGGATAACTTTGGTGTAGCCCACTTTGCGCCAACAGTTGTTTTAACAACAGGGACATTTTTGGGTGGTTTGATTCATATAGGTGATAAACGTTTTCCTGCTGGTCGCCTTGGTGATGCACCTATAGATAATTTAACTCAAGAGTTGTACCAAAAAGAGTTTCGTATTGGACGTTTAAAAA
>JAUZQX010000083.1 GCA_030950765.1 Ghiorsea sp. | reverse complement strand
TATCGTCCACAGTTTTACTTCCGTACAACTGACGTAACTGGTTCTGTTAAATTGCCTGAAGGCACTGAAATGGTAATGCCTGGCGATAATGTCGCTATGGACGTAACATTAATTACACCAATCGCAATGGATAAAGAGCTTAGGTTCGCTATCCGCGAAGGTGGACGCACAGTTGGCGCTGGCGTTGTAACTGATATTAACAAGTAATTCGAGAGTATACATGTCAACTCAAACTATTCGTATTCGCTTGAAAGCTTTTGACCATAGAATTTTGGACAAAAGTGCTCAAGACATTGTAGAAACAGCAAAACGTACTGGTGCAGTAGTAAGGGGTCCTATCCCAATTCCTACTAAAATCCGTAAGTTCTGCGTCATTCGTTCACCGCATAAATATAAAGATTCGCGTGAACAGTTTGAAATTCGGACGCATAAGCGTCTATTAGACATCGATAAACCAACACCACAAACTGTGGATGCGTTGATGAAGCTAGACCTTCCGTCTGGCGTCGATGTTGAAATTAAACTTTAAGGGGCGTTGTCATGAGTACAGGATTAATTGCCCGTAAAGCGGGTATGACACAGGTTTTCGCTGAAGATGGTTCAGTTGTTCCTGTAACCGTTCTTAATATTGAGCCATGCAAAGTGATTTCTTTGCGTACATCAGCTAAAGATGGTTACAATGCTGTTCAAGTCGGTTTCGGTAAAGCTAAGAAAGTAGTTTCTCGTGGTGTGCAAGGTCATTATGCACGTCAGGGTCAAGAAGCTATGGGCGGCTTGATGGAATTTAGAACAGCGGCAGAACCAGAATTGGAATTGGGTCAAGACTTGACGGCTGCATTATTTGCAGCGGGTCAAAAGATTGATGTTTCAGGCACTTCTAAAGGTCGCGGTTTCGCGGGTGTAATGAAGCGTTATAACTTTGCTGGGCAACGTGCTACGCATGGTGCTGAAAAAGTACATCGTCAAATGGGTTCTACAGGTCAGTGCCAATGGCCTGGGCGTGTGTTTCCGGGTAAGAAAATGCCTGGTCATTATGGTGATAAACGTATCACTACGCAAAATATTGAAATTATTCGTATTGATGAAGAACAGAATCGTATTCTTGTTAAAGGTGCCGTACCTGGCGCTAAGAATGGTTTGTTGGAGCTTCGTCCTGCGGTGAAGGGAGCATAAAGTGACAGCAGTTAAGATTGTTGATCAAAACAACAAAGAAGTCGGCTCTCGTGATTTGAACGCAAAAGTGTTTGGCTTGGAAGCAGACAGTGGTTTGGTTCATCGCGTATATAGTGCATTGGCTAGAGCACAGCGCGCTGGTACGCACAGCACAAAAACTGTTGCTGATGTTTCTGGTGGTGGTAAAAAACCATTCAAACAAAAAGGTACAGGGCGTGCGCGTCAGGGTACAACCCGTGCTGCGCAAATGCGTCATGGTGGTGTGGCACATGGACCACAACCGCATGATTATAATACGCGCATCAACAAAAAAGAGCGTCGTTTGGCGACTGCATTGGTATTGTCTGATGCGTTGCGTGAAGGTCGTTTGATTGTGTTGAATAAGCTTGAGTTGAAAGAAGTTAAAACCAAATCATTTATTGCGGTGCGTGATGCATTGAAAATTGAGTCAGGTTTGTTTGTGCTTGCTGAAAGTAACAATGAAGTTGAGCTTTCTGGTCGCAATGTGCCTTTGAGCAAGATTGTGCTTGATGGGCAAATGAATTTGCACGACATGTTAAAATTTGATCACTTGGTTGTGACTGAAGATGCATTGTCAAACCTAGAAAAACGCTTGGGAGGTGAAGGATGAACGCAAAATATCATCACTTTAATGCGCTCCGTAAGCCTGTGATTACTGAAAAGAGCTATAAAGCTACTAGCGATGCGAATCAATATACATTTCGCGTGGCGCCTGATGCAACAAAGGTTCAAGTAAAAGCAGCGGTTGAGGCTATTTTTGAAGTAAAAGTTGAAAAAGTTCAGGTTGTGAACTTGCCTAGCAAGGAAAAGCGTCGTGGCGCTCACACTGGAACTCGTTCTGGTTATCGCAAAGCTATTATCCGTCTGGCAGAAGGTCAGTCGCTTGAAGTAGCAGAAGAGGCATAAGACATGGCAATTAAAGTTTGGAAACCAATGACCAATGGTGTTCGTGGACGCGTTGCGATTGTAAATCCTGATTTGTACAAGGGTGCTCCTGAAGCACGTTTGACAGAAGGGCTTACTAAATCGGGCGGTAGGAACAACAATGGTCGCATTACTTCTCGTCATCGTGGTGGCGGACATAAGCGTCTTTATCGCATGATTGATTTTAAACGTGACAATCAAGGAATCGAAGGTAAGGTTGCGCGCCTTGAATATGACCCGAATCGCACAGCGCATATTGCGTTGGTCGTTTTTTCAAATGGCGACAAACGTTATATCTTGGCTCCGCAAGGACTTAGGGCTGGTGATACAGTTGTTTCAGGTAATGAAGCAGAAATTCGTCCAGGTAACGCATTGCCATTAGGTAATATACGTGTTGGTACCATGTTACATAATGTAGAGATGAAGCCTGCTAAGGGCGGTCAAATGGCGCGCACTGCTGGTGCATCTGTTCAGTTGATGGGCAAAGAAAATGGCATGGCTATTTTGAAGTTGCCATCAGGTGAGTTTCGTCGTGTTGATTTGCGTTGCATGGCTAGTATTGGTGTGATTGGTAATGCTGATCATTCAAACCAAAAGATTGGTAAAGCGGGTCGTTCTCGCTGGTTGGGTAAACGTCCGCATGTTCGTGGTGTAGCGATGAACCCAGTTGACCATCCACATGGTGGTGGTGAAGGACGTACGTCGGGTGGTCGTCACCCAGTAACACCTTGGGGTGTTCCAACCAAGGGTCGTAAGACTCGTAAAAAGAATAAGACTTCGAACCGTGATATTGTTCGTCGTCGTAATCAGAAGTGAGGTAGCAGATGGCGCGTTCATTAAAGAAAGGTCCATACATTGAAGCTTCCCTTGAAAAGAAAGTTTTGACTGCTGTAGAGAATGGAAAAAAAGGTGTGATCAAAACATGGTCACGTCGTTCTACAATTTCACCTGATTTTGTAGGTTTGAATTTTGCTGTTCATAACGGTAACAAGTTTATCCCTGTTTTTGTTTCTGAGAACATGGTGGGTCACAAGTTGGG
>JAUZQX010000082.1 GCA_030950765.1 Ghiorsea sp. | reverse complement strand
CAAGCACTTGCTCAACAAAGTCTAAGCCTTGAAGATGGGGGTATTCATTTTCAAACTTCTGCTGTTCCCGCTCGTGAAACAGCATTTTAAGCGCTGCGAGAACGGGGCGCTTAATCATGGATGTATTTTGTTCAAACCTAGGGAAACGCTCTTCAATGATTTCATCAACATTTAACATCGACATACCTCACTTATCACTCTGCTTTAGTCTGATAAATCATTGTGGCATAGGTATGACAAGTTTAATCTAGAGTTTCCTCAAAAAGTCTAGCAGGCAATGATATGTTTATTTAAACCACAGAGAACGTAGAGAAACACAGAGCTTTATTCTATTTTCAAATTTGGAAGTGAGGCTTTAGCCTCGCCTTCTTTTGAATCGGTGCAAGGGTTTTGCCAGAAAATAAGCCAAAGCCTTGCACTTAGGCTTTAGAGAGGCGAGGCTAAAGCCTCACTTCCATGATAAAAAGATCATTTGTTGGTCACTTCTTCATGTTTCTTAGTGCATTTGTGGCAAAAAATGTTCCGTTCGCGTATTTCATACTTTTTGAGTAAGCTCTAATCTAAATTTAAGCCCAACTGCACTTTTTCATCTTTTTTTCCTTGGTTCTCAAAACCACTCATCGTTAAACCCACAAGCCGTACGGGTTGGAAACCTGCTTGGGTATCTGCCAGCAGTTTGGGAATAAGTGTTAAGGCTTGGGTTTGATTGATGATGTTTGGCTCTGTTTTGCTACGTGTGACCTGTTTAAAATCAGCGTATTTTACTTTGATGGTGATGGTTTTGCCTTGAAGCTTGTGTTTGTCCAAACCTTGAAACACTTGCGCCAGCAACGCTTTGAAATGACCAAGCAACACATCTACATCCTTAATATCTTGGGCAAACGTGGTTTCTTTGCCCAGCGATTTGCGCGCTCTAAAGCTTTTGACTGCCCTTTCATCCACGCCTCTGGCGATGTTGTAGTAATAGGCAGCAGACTTACCAAAATATGCTTGTAAATCGTCCAGTGCCCATGTTTTGAGGTCTGCACCAGTCTGTATGCCCAAAGCTTTCATCTTTTTGGCTGTGGCAGGGCCAACACCGTAGAACTTTTCAATGGCTAAGGATTGCACAAAAGCTGCGCCCTGCTTGGGTGTGATGACATATAAACCATCGGGTTTATCCATATCCGAGGCGATTTTGGCTAAGAATTTATTGTACGACACACCTGCCGATGCAGTTAAACCTGTCTCCTGCTTAATCTCGGCTTTGATGGCTTGGGCAATCTTGGTGGCAATACCATCAAATGCGGCGGTATAACTCACATCTAGGTATGCTTCATCCAAGGATAAGGGTTCAACTTGGGCAGCATAACGCCAAAATACCTCTCGAATCTTTGCCGATGCCTCTCGATAAGCTTCAAAGCGTACAGGCACAAAGATGGCTTGCGGGCAAAGGCGATAAGCTTGCGAGCATGGCATGGCAGAATGAATACCAAACTTACGCGCTTCATAGCTGCACGCCGCCACCACACCCCTTGAGTTGGGTTTACCACCCACAATCAGCGGTTTACCCCTATATTCAGGGTTATCCCGCTGCTCAACCGATGCAAAAAAGGCATCCATATCCACATGAATAATTTTACGTTGTTTCATCAAAATCTACACACTCGCACCCTAGGGTGCTCTCTCTGTCTTCGGCATTCACCTAAAGCGCAGTCAAGAGGTCTCAGAGGTTCCTCCACTACAGTAGGAATGACAGGTGTTACGGCACATTCAAATCACCTCAGAAATTTCGATTTCAAGCATATCTTTATCACCCATAGCTAGTTCGGATACACATAATAAAGTGAATACCTTCAACCTTGGTAATACCGCCTTTTGTGCTTGGGTGATATATTCAACATTATGAAGTATAACAATAACTTGACCCGATAATGTTAAAGTTTCTTTGAGCCAATCATTCCACATGTCTTGTTCGCGTTTAAGGTCAATTTTCTGCACTTGAACACCCGCTAACAGTGTCAATAAATCTTCCAATGTTTGCCGCCGCCCTCGCCCATGTGGCGCATGTAAATTGACAGATTCCCCTGCCAACAAATATGCAGCAAGTTGTTGCGTAAAAGCAGGACGTAACATGTTTAAATCAAGCTGCTTGGTGTTACTTTCTTCTTTTCTTTATCCCATTCTTCTTGGCTGAACACACCTTTGGCAATGAGCAAACGCACCAAAGCATCCAACTCTTTTTGGTTGCTTGGCATCATGTTACTTTTACTTGGTTTTTCATCTTCCGCAGGCACTGGCACACCGCCAGATATTTGTTTCATCAACGCATCATCCACAATACCCGTGGGTTTTAAGCCCTGCTGCTTTTGAAAGCTTTTGACGGCATCGCGGGTATTTGTGCCAAACAATGCTTTTTGGTCGTTTATCTCATAACCCATACGCTGCAATACCAATTGCAGTTGGGTAATACTCTTGCCGCGCATAAATATTTTTAATGCTCGTGCCATGTGTGTCTCTCCTTAAACTTTATCCAACCAATGCAAACGCTGAAGAATATCTGTAAAAACATCATTCAAACCCGCTTCAATGCGTATCTTCTCATGGGATACAGGGTGCTCAAAGCTTAGGCATGTTGCAGCCAGCAGCAAGCGATGGCAGTTCAGCTTATCACGAAACATCTGATTATGTTTACCATCGCCATGCGTGGTATCACCCACGATAGGATGAAAGATATGCTTTAAGTGCCGCCGCAGTTGATGTTTACGCCCTGTTTTCGGTGTTAAACGAACCAGACTATATCTTGAAGTTTTATACCGACCTACTGGCTCATCAAGTTCAACCGTGGCTAGCCGTTCGTAATGCGTGACCGCATTTTGCGGCGTTTTATCCTGCTTGGCGCGTTTATCGCTCTTTTTATCCAACTCTTCTTTGAGGGCATAATCGATGATGCCACTTTCATCCGTGAAACCACGCACCACGGCAAGATATGATTTTTCAACCGTATGTGCTGCAAACTGCTCACCCACTTGTTTGGCTACTTCTGGGTTTAAAGCAAATAAAAGCACACCCGATGTTGGTTTATCCAAGCGATGCACAGGGTAAACATGCTGCCCCACTTGATTGCGCACCATTTGCAAGGCAAAGCGTGTCTCATATTTATCAATCATAGAGCGATGCACCAACAAACCCGAAGGTTTATGCACCGCAACCAAATATTCATCTTGATAAAGAATATCCAACGGTTCATCAGGAGTAATATTATTTTGTTCGCTACACATGAGCCACAGCGTAGCGGTTAAAAACATGAATATATATAAGCTTATATAAGTGTAGATTTTGTAAGAATTAACACCATGATACGACACATTATGATGAAACGAAAAGCTATAATATTGATAACATTACTTGGTTTTCTTCCCGCCAAAGCAAGCGCTGCTGAAGAATTATATAGTTTGGAAGAAATTGGTATTAGCTATGGACGTGGCATCGATGTTAGCCAATGGGTTCAAGTTGATATTGTTCAACATGTCACACCACCCCTACACTTCTTACAAGAATGGCTGCATGAACCATTCTTAGATATTGGAATATCACAAAGTAAGTGGACGCAAACGGGAGATACTGCCTACCACCTTTCAGCCAACCTATTGGTACGCACCCAAGATATGCCCACGGCTTTGGGTAAAGTTTTCCTTGAAGCAGGTTTTGGCCCGCACCTTTTTTCACGCCCGGGGCAAACCAAACGACTGGACACCGCATTTGAATTCAACTCGGTTATTGGTGTGGGGCTGAAGCTTGACCCAACATGGTCATTGATTGCCAGAGCAAGACATTTATCCAATGCAGGTATTACCGAGCCCAATGCGGGGGTAAACCTTTACTTATTACAACTGCATTATAGGTTTAATCAACCATGACACAACAAACTGAACAAGACCCTATGCACGGCAAAACCCTGAAAATGATATTGGAAGAATTGGTATCGTATTACGGATGGGGTGAGTTGGGCATTCATGTCAAAATTCGCTGCTTTAATATGAATCCATCCATTAACTCTAGCCTAGCATTTTTACGCAGAACACCTTGGGCACGTACCAAAGTTGAATATTTATATAAAGATATGCTGGACGAAAAAAATGGTGTTGAAAAACCTGTTAAAAAATCAAACAGCCCTTGGCCAGATGTTGATTAAACAGAGAGCTTTTTAACCATGCGAGCTTGGGAACTATTGGACACATCCGCCGTTGCAGGGCAAGCCAAAGAGATGAAATTATATCGCCGTGGTGATGAATATTCCATCAAAACAGGTTATTCTGAGCTGATGAATAGCCGCATGCATTCATCTGAAGATGTGTTGGCGGTGTTGGGCTGCAAACCTTTTCGAAATAAACCTGAAACACATATTCTAATTGGTGGTTTAGGCATGGGTTTCACCTTGGCTGAAGCACTAAAACATGTTCACGAAAAGGCTACCGTTACCATTGCAGAGCTTGTACCTGCTGTTATCCAATGGAATCAAACCCACTTAGCACATCTTGCAGGCAACCCTTTAGACGATAAACGGGTGCAAATTTATGAAGGTGATGTGGGTAAATTGATTCGAAACAGTGCACAAACTTTTGATGCCATCCTTTTGGATGTAGATAATGGCCCTGAAGGTCTAACCCGAGAAGAAAATGGTGCATTGTATAGCCCAAGTGGTTTAAAGGCTGCAAAAACAGCTTTAAAACCGCGCGGTATACTTGGTGTTTGGTCTGCATTTCCTGAGCCACGTTTTACCAAACGTATGAAACAAGCTGGTTTTAAAACAACAGAAGTTCCATGTCGTGCACACGGCAAAAAAGGTAGTAAACATATGATTTGGTTGGGTGTAAACAGCTAAGCGCGCTACACCCAACTTCAAACTATGATTATTGTACGGTTGCGTTCTTTTGTTCTTTCGCCTCTTGTAGCTTGTTTTGATATAACGCATTAAAGTTTACAGGCTCTAAGGTAAACGGCATAAACCCACCATCCACACTCAATTGACTAATGATTTGGCGGGTATATGGGAATATAATGGTTGGGCAATCCACATTGAGCAACAATGGTACGTGTTCTTCAGGAATCTTGTGAAAGAAAAATACACCGGCTTGTTCCACTTCAATTTCAAAAATCAATTTATCCGACTCTTGGACACGGGTTTCCGCGTTGATTTTGATGGTTACTTCCCAATGTTCATCATTCACCTTGCGATGGGATAAATCCAAACTCATTTTCACTTTAGGCTGTTTGTTTGCCTCGGCAAACACCTCTGGCGCATTCGGGTTTTCAAAAGAAATATCTTTAACATAAATCCGTTGTAAATTAAAGATTGGTGCATCATCTGTTGCTTGGGTTTCAGCCATGTTTGCCTCTCGATATAATTATTGGGCGAAGTTTAGCAAATTTTATAGGTAAAACTATTTTGTATTTCAAAACGTCATAAAAAAATTTCTTTCCAGAAAACTACCCTTCTTTTTTAGAAAGAATAAACTTCGTAATGAGTAAAATGGTGGGCAGAAAATGCCAAAGCACATCAAACATGTCCAACGGTCTAGTAAGGTTACCTGCCACCAACATATCAAACTTTTGCACCAAATGCGGTTCAGGTTGAAATGGCATCAATGCCATTAAAATGGCTGCGCCAATTAAAATTGTATAGGGTATATTGATGATAAAATCTTTCATGTTTCCTTCTCCAGTTTGGTTAAAATATAACCCAACTCAAAGCGGGGTGACTTGCGATTGCGGTGTGTCATAAAGGGTGGCTCTTCTTGCCAAACCCATGTATCACTTGGAAACAGAGCTTTCATGTCCATCAAATCACAATGAAATGGTGGACCACCCGCATCACCTGTTTGCATCATGTTGAGCAATAGTTTGCCTTGTGGTTTAAGCCATATGTACACTTGTGCTGCATATTTTTTACGCTCTGATGGCTCAATTGCACATAAACAAGTCTGCTCATATATCGCATCAAAACTTTTCGGTGCATGGTATTCAAAAATATCAGTACACACCGTGTTCGCCGCTACCCCCGCTTCTTGTAACATCTGGTTCAAGTGTGCAATGGCGGAAGGAGCTAAGTCGAGAGCTGTGACATCAAAACCACGCTTGGCAAGCTCCACAACCTCATAACCTCGCCCACAACCTGGAATCAACACTGATTTCACATCATCCAGCGCACCTTTATTTATAAATGTGTGTAATGCAGGGCTAATCTCGCCTCTGTCCCAGCCCGTGTCTTGCTCTTGATACAATTGTTCCCAATCTGGCATAACTAACTCCTGTTCCAAAGCTTGGGGATAAATGCACCCACCTTTTGCTGATAATCCGCATAACTTGGATGCTCGGCAAGCATACGTTTTTCTTCAAACTTTGAACCTATGATGAAATACAAACTCACAGCCAAAGCAAAATGAAAACTTATCACACTTTGTTCGGGTTTTGCCAATAAAAACAACATAAACCCTGCATACATGGGATGACGAATATATTTAAACACACCTTGCACAATAAATGGGTCGCTGCTTTGTTCTGCTTTCTTCAAGCCCAAAAATACTGCACCATCAATAGGCATAAATGCAGCCATCGCAATTAACAAGCCCACGACTTGCATTGCATACAAAAGATAACGGACAAAACCATCAACTTGGTACAAACGCGCATCAGCAAGCGGATAAATCATCCATAACCAAATCAACGTCGTAATGATGCCAAACACGGAATAAAACAGGCGATAATATTGCGTTGTCACACCTTTGGCATAAAGCTTGGTCTTCAAGCTGTTTGTCGCCATCAGGCTATGTAACACAGCAAAAGCAAGCGTATAGAGCCAAAGTAATATGATTGATTCCATCAGTACGCCCCTTTAATGAAGCAGTTACTTACCCTGCAACTGAATCAAGCTTTCGGTATGCCAGCAACCCACCTGCAATCAGCTTTGCATTTTGATAACCCATGCTACGCAAGCTGTCCGCAGACAAAGCACCGCGATTAAATGCGTTGCAATAGCAAAGGATAGTCGTGTTCAAATCAGGAATCTTACTTTCAACAATCATTTCCAATTTACCACGGCTAATATTGAGCGAACCTTGAATATGGTCGTTATCATGCTCTTCTTTATCACGGATATCCAATGCAATCGCTCCACTTTGTAAAAGCCCATCCACATCTTTTGGCAGAACCTCATCAACACGCGACCGTGCTGCATCTGCCATACTTTGGAATTTATTTGAATACTTCATTTTCTTGCCCTCTAAATCAAAATTTCACGGATTAATATGCCAATGCCCATCACCAACACAAAGTAGCCGAATGCCGGTTTCAACTTATTACCATCTACTTTTCTGGCAATGCGTTCACCAATAAACACACCCACAATGGATAAACCAACCACTTGAAGTAAAAGGGTCCAATCAATCATTAGCCCTGCTTGAATATCACCCACAAAACCCAATAGCGATTTAAAGGCAATAATCATCAAAGATGTACCCACTGCTTGTTTCATCGAAAGCCCTGCGAGAATCACTAAAGCTGGTATAATCAAAAACCCACCACCTGCACCGACAAACCCTGTAACACCACCAACAACCAAACCTTCCACAGCAATCAATGGGAAATTAAGTGTCTTGTTTTGCTCAGTAGATTCAACTTTGGATGGTTTAATCATGGCATAAGCTGCCATAATCATAATCAGTGAGAATACGATAAGCACCAAAGCATCTTTACTCAAATCATAACTACCAATGCTTGCAATATGCTCAGGTAATGCTGGCATTAGAAACAGTCGAACACTGTAAACACCAATAAAGGCAGGAATGGCAAACACAAAACCTATTTTAAATTGAATGAGGTCTTGTTTGTAATAAGTGTATGCGCCAAATACGGCTGTTACACCTACAATAAACAAAGAATAAGCTGTGGCTTCAGATGCTGACACACCCATAAGAAATACTAAAATCGGAACGGTCAGAATAGAACCGCCAGCGCCAAACACACCAAGCGTCATACCCATCAAAACGGCACTTATTAAACCTAAAATCATCATTGTTTCCATTGAT
>JAUZQX010000081.1 GCA_030950765.1 Ghiorsea sp. | reverse complement strand
GAATACAAAAATATCCGTTCCAATGGTATTATTGCTATTCGTTTGGATGATGATGATGAGCTGATGGCTGTGGCTATTTCTACAGGTGAACAAGACATCATGCTTGCTTCAAGCAATGGTAAAGCCATTCGTTTTAGCGAGACAGATGTTCGTCCACTTAGCCGCAGTACACGCGGTGTGACTGGTATTCGCATGAGTAAAGGTAACCGTGTGATTTCCATGTCTGTAGTCGCTGAGAAAGCTACATTCTTGGCTATTTCCGAAAATGGCTACGGCAAACGCACTTCTGTGAGTGAATACAATACTCAAAAACGTGGTGGGCAAGGCGTATTCACCCTGAAAACAGGCGACCGTAATGGCGATATGATTGGGGCGCTTCAAGTCCTAGATGATGACCAAGTGATGATGATGACAGACTCTGGTCGTTTGGTGCGCATTCGCATGAATGGTATCAATGTGATTGGTCGCAATACACAAGGTGTAACCTTGATTGATTGCTCTAAAAAAGAGCGGGTGATTGGTGCCGTACGTGTGGTTGAAAAACAAGATGAAAGTGATGGTGAAAACACTATTGAATCAGACTTTGATGCTGGTGATTTTGATGAAAATGCGGCAAGTGATGAAACCTCTGAAAACACACCCGAACAAGACACAGGTGACAATGAATGATTGATCGAAAAGCGCTGCGCACAGATGCGTCAGCCATGGAAGAAGCACTAAAAAAACGTGGTGAAGATGTTGTCGCCCCAGATTCAACTTGGAAGAAGTCTTTAACGCTTGATGCGCAACAGCGTCAATTAAAAAGTGAATCTGAAAAGCTACAAGCAGAACGTAACAAAGTGTCTAAAATCATTGGTTTAAAGAAGAAAAATGGTGAAGATGCTTCTGCTGAACTGCAAAGCATGGCTGAAGTTGGCAAACAAACAAAGCTACTGGATATCAAAGCCAAAGAAGCTGAGGTAGCCTTTAATCTGGCCTTGCTTGAAACCCCAAATATCCCACATGAAAGTGTACCTGATGGGCAAGATGAGTCCGATAATGCCGAGATTCGTCGTTGGGGAAGCCCACGCACAGATACCGTGCCTGCACACTGGGACATCGGTGAAGACTTAGGTATCTTAGATTTTGACGCTGGTGTTAAACTTGCAGGGAGTCGTTTTTCCGTCCTTAAAGGTGCTGGCGCAAGAATGGAGCGCGCACTGATTCAGTTTATGCTGGATAAACATGCTGACGTTCACGGTTATGAAGAAGTATGGGTACCAGTTATTGCTAACCGAAAAACAATGACCGGCACAGGACAACTACCCAAGTTTGAAGATGATTTGTATCGCCTTGAAGGTGAAGATGCTTTTCTGATTCCTACGGCTGAAGTCCCTGTCACCAACCTCTATCAAGATATGATTCTAGATGCGACACAGTTGCCAATCAAACATTGTGCTCATACCTCATGCTTTCGCCGTGAAGCTGGCTCTGCAGGACGTGATACCCGCGGTATGATTCGCCAGCATCAATTTGATAAAGTTGAACTTGTGCAACTGGTTCACCCTGATCAAGCCTTAACAGCACTGGATGATTTATTATCTCATGCCGCCGCTATTTTAGAAGCCTTAGAACTACCCTACCGCTTGGTCAACCTATGTGCAGGAGATCTTGGGTTTTCTGCTGAAAAAACATTTGATTTGGAAGTTTGGCTGCCAAGCCAAAATACTTACCGCGAAATTTCTTCATGTTCATCTTTCGGTCAGTTCCAAGGTCGCCGTGCTGGCATTCGTTTCCGCGAAGAAGGTGGTAAACCACAAGCAGTTGCCACGATTAATGGCTCTGGTTTGGCTATTGGGCGCACCATGGTAGCTATTCTTGAAAACTATTGGCAAGCTGATGGTAGCGTCAACATTCCTCTTGCACTACAACCATACATGGCAGGTTTGCAAAAAATCCAAACCAAACCAACTGCATAAAGAGAGCCTTAATCATGTTTAAATATACCCTTATCATTGCAGCTTTTTTGCTTAGTGCTTGTGCTAGCGAACCATTAAATTTTTCAAAGTCTGCCAAAGATGACTACCTCAAAGGAAAAAGCTTAATTTCTTCTAATAAATATGGGCGAGCAGTGCAGTTCCTTGAAAAATTTACAGCCAAATATCCATACAGTGAATATGCAACAAAAGCTAAGATTTTACGTCTTGAAGCAGCTTATTTGGATGAGCAGTATGTACTTAGTGAAACCTTGGCTTTACGCTTTCTTGATACCCACCCTACACACCCACAGCTCGCTCATGTACAGTATTTACTAGGTATGAGTTATTATCAAGAGTCATCCAGTGCCAACCATGACCAACAATTCTCCAACAAAGCTAGAGATACTTTTGTAGCACTTAATCAAAAGTTCCCGCATAACCCGAACTTCAAACAAGCTCAACAATACACTCAAGAACTTACTGACCGTTTGGCTGAGCATGAACTGATTGTTGGAAAGTTTTATTTTAACAAAAAACTTTATGTTGCAGCAACCAACCGTTTTATTCTGGCTAAAAACACCTACCCCAACAGCCATCAAACCGATGAGGTTTTATATTACCTTGCCGCATCATACATCGCATTAAAGCAAAAGGATTATGCAAAAGAAGTGTTGAGTATACTCCAAAAAAAACCAGCACAAAACCAATGGCGTAAACAAGCAGAAGCACTGATGTGATCTTACGTTATATTTTTATTGCTACAGTTTTTATCATTACAGCATGTACAGATGATAGTCATGTTCAAAATATTCAAACCTTACTAGAGGCTAGAAACCATAGCATAAGCCAACAAAGTATTGAGAAATACACATCACTTCTAGATGCCAACTATTTAAAACATGAAGGTCAACACAAGGTAGAACAAATGGCAATGGTGTTCACGCGATTTGAAAAGGTTCAAATGGGTAGCAGAAACCAAGAAATTCGAATCCTTGATGATAACCATGCTATTTGTGAACAAACCTACATATTAAAAGTTTTCGCTGATGGTGACTGGCGTAAGATTGTACAACGTGAACAGTTAACCTTTAGTCGCACTGATGGTGTTTGGAAAATAAGCGGCGGTTTATAGGCTGCAACCAATACTAACAATTGCCCTCGTAGCTCAGATGGATAGAGCGACCGCCTCCTAAGCGGTAGGCCACAGGTTCGACTCCTGTCGAGGGCACCATCTTTTTTTACAGAATAAACTTGCACATCAAAGATAAACACTGAAAATACGTGCATCTTATCCAAGGGAGTCAACACGTGCCTCATTATCAACACACTATTCTTGAGCTCATTGGCAATACACCTTTGGTTCGCATCGCTAATATCACAAAACATTTGCCCGATAACATTCAAATACTTGCCAAGTTAGAGCGGCATAACCCTGGTGGTTCTGTCAAAGATCGCCCTGCTTTATGGATGGTCAAAGAAGGCATAACATCAGGAAAGCTGACCAAAGATAAGGTTATTTTTGATTCTACATCAGGAAATACAGGTATAGCACTCGCCATGATTGGTGCAGCAATGGGTTACAAGGTTAAACTTGTGATGCCTGCAAACGTATCCGATGAACGCAAACGCATTTGTCAGGCTTTTGGTGCAGAGCTTGTATTTTCCGACCCACTAGAAGGCTCTGATGGTGCTATTCTTATGGCTAGAGAGCTTTACGAACAATCTCCTGAACATTATTTTAAACCTGACCAATACAATAACCCCGCCAACCCCAGAGCGCATGAGGAATCTACAGGGCCTGAAATTTGGCATGATACACATGGAGAAATAACCCACTTTGTTGCCTCTATGGGCACATCAGGCACACTGGTTGGCACAGGTCGTTACCTCAAACAACAAAATAAGGCTGTACAAATTATTGCCGTAGAACCTGATTCACCTTTTCATGGTATTGAAGGTTTAAAACATATGGAATCGAGTATTGTGCCTGGCATTTATGATGAAGCAGTGTACGACACCAAGCTTGGCATCACGACTGAAGATGCTTATGAACTTACGCAACGCCTTGCCAGCGAGGAAGGTATGTTATGTGGTCAATCGTGTGGCTGTGCTCTAGCAGCCAGCTTGAAAATTGCGCAGCAGCTTGTTGAACAAAACAAATCAGGAACTATCGTATGCATTTTCCCTGATGGCGGTGAAAAATATTTAAGCACACCAGTATTCGCAAATGGAACAGTCTTTGCAGGTGAAGGTATTTAAAAGGTAAAAAATACTACTACGCTTTATTTTCGCTATTTTCCTGTCGTTTGAGCAACACTTCTTCGCGCGTAATACTTACGGACTGCGGCGCATCAATACCGATGCGCACCTGCCCGCCTTTAATCGATAAGACTTTAACTTCAATATTCTCACCAATAGTGATGGTTTCGCCTGATTTTCGAGTGAGTATTAACATACTTATAGTTATAGCAACAATGAAGCCAATACACAAGTTTGATTAATCACATTTATTCCATGTCGCGCACACACCTGTTTCGCAGTCTGCACCACCAGGTTTGTTTGCTTCAATATATGCTGAAAGTACATAATCTTCCACGCCACGACCTGGTGCCCAATCTTTAATAAACGCACGCGACTCATCTTTTGGCGTGATACGAATATTCTCAAAACCAGCTTTTTGCAACATGGCTTCAATATCACCTATTAATTCAGCGCCAGCCATACAGCCTGCATGCAACAAGGGGTCATTTTTCATATCTTCAGGCATTTCAGCTGTTGCCACCACATCAGAAATCGCCAAACGACCGCCCTGCTTTAAAATACGGAAAGCATCATTAAATACTTGTTGTTTATTGGGTGATAAATTAATGACGCAATTGGAGATAATAATATCCGCAGTATTATCTGCAATCGGCAAGTGTTCAATTTCACCCAAACGAAACTCAACCTGAGAAAACTTCCCTTTCACTGCATTTTTTCGTGCTTTGGAAATCATGGTCGGTGTCATATCCACGCCAATCACTCTGCCCGTTTGACCAACCTCGCGAGCTGATAAAAAGGCATCAAAACCACCGCCGCTGCCTAGGTCTACAACAGTTTCCCCTTCTTTAAGTGACGCAATGGCTCTAGGGTTACCACAACCTAGCCCCATGTCGGCTCCATCCGGCGCAGTATCCAAATCCTTTTCCGAATAACCCAAACGCGTAGATATTAAAGTGTTAATTGCGGCATCATCTGATACCCCACAGCAACTCGCAACCTCACCACAACAACTTCCCTCATTGCTCGCTTCAGCCACTTTTGCATACTCTTCTCTTACATTTTGACGAATATTATCCATATCTTGATGGTCGCTCATATTCATACTCCTCTATATATTAAAATAACCTGATAACTGCTTTAAAACCTTCGTATTTACGCTACAAAGTATTCTTTTTCCATCACGTTGCATATCCACCAATCCCGCCTCATTCAGTGCTTTCATATGATGCGACAAAGTGGATGGGGCAATATCCACCAAGCTTGCCAAATCACCAATACAGCGTTCCACATCACAACTTGCGCCAGGGGAGCAACACTGTGTCAATTCCATAAATATTTTTAAACGCACAGGCGTAGATAGTGCTTTAAACTTCACAGCCATTGCTTCAATATCCATCGTGTTACAGTTCGACATGTATCGAAGTGTATTGTTCAATTGCGGCAAGTCAACACATCAAACACTCGAATTTCTTTAATTTTATAATAAAACATGCATGATTAGGGTCACTTAAGTGATAATAGTGATAGGAGTTCATGTTAACCATGAAAGAACAGGTCAAAAAACGCGTGTCTCATAGCAGTGTTTCCTTGCTTGTCTTCTGCGCCCTCCTTTTCTTCACCGCTTCACCTGTTTTAGCCTATACCAATATCAATGATATACGCATGTGGACAGCACCAGACCACACACGCCTCGTTTTCGACCTATCACAAAGTACGAAATACGAAATTTTCCGCCTGCACAACCCCGAACGTATTGTCATTGATATTGCAAACTCAAAAATGCAGGCAAAACTCTCATCTTTGACCCTACCCGACCCTGTTTTATTATCCCTTCGCCATGGCAAACAAAAAAATGGTACAACACGCATTGTTTTGGATGTTAAAAATGATGTATCTCCCCGCTCATTTTTACTCAAAAAATCTACAAAAAAACCACACCGCCTTGTTATCGATTTAATCCCTAAACAAAAGAAAGTGATTAAAACAAAAGATTTTACTCATCCAGGAAAACACCGCGACATTATTATTGCTGTAGATGCAGGTCATGGTGGCGAGGACCCTGGAGCAACAGGAAAAAATAAACTCAAAGAAAAAACAGTGACACTTGCCGTTGCCAAACAACTCGCTCGCCTCATCAATGCAGAACCAGGCATGAAAGCCGTACTCATACGTACGGGTGATTATTATGTATCCTTAAAAAAACGTGTACGAAAGGTTCGCGCCATCAATGCAGACATGATGATTAGTATCCATGCCGATGCCATCAAAGTACGCAGTGTTAAAGGCGCAAGTGTTTATACGCTTTCGGAAAGTGGGGCAACACCCGATAGAGTCGCGGCAGCCCTTGCTGCCAAAGAGAATGCTGTGGATGAAATTGGTGGTACCATGCCAGGACAAGAGGCAACGGACCCTCTAGTTCGTGGCATTTTAGGTGATATGGCAAAACGGGACGGCTTGGATAGCTCTGAAATGCTAGCAAACCTGATGATTAAGGAATTAACGGGCACCTTCCCTATCAAATACAGCCAACCTAAACATGCGCGTTTTGCGGTGCTAACCACCTTGGAAATCCCCTGTATATTGGTGGAAATGGATTATATTTCTAACCCCAAACGTGAAAAGTTACTCAAAACAACAGCGCACCAGAAAAAACTGGCAAAAGCAATGCACAGTGCAAGCGTAAACTTTTTCACCCGTATGGGTCGTTTGTCACCACAAAAAACAACAGCCCATGTTCACACCGTACACCGAGGCGAAAGCCTATGGAGCATCGCCAAACAATATGGTGTTAGCGTTTCCAGCTTAAAGAAGTTAAACCAGTTTAAACATTCCACATTAAAAGTTGGGCAACGCATTCGTCTCCCACAATCATAGGACTTTATGTACCGTCGTTTATTACAATTCTTAGTTCCATACAAAGGTAAACTTATCATTGCTATTATTTGCATGATTATTCTTGCCGCTTGCACTGCTGCACTGGCTTGGGCGTTTAAACCCATGCTTGATGAAGTATTATCGGGCAAAAATATGACCTATATTTACCTCATGCCCCTTGGTATTATTATATTATACTTAATCAAAGGTATTGCATTTTATGGGCAAGCCACACTGATGGCATTTATTGGTCAGCGCATTATTTTTGACATCCGCAACATGATTTATAATCAACTTACAGCACAGTCATTAAGTTTCTTCACCCATCGAAAAACAGGGGAACTTTTAGGGCGCATCACTTATGACATCACGCTTTTACAAGGTGCGGTGAGTACAACGGTCACCTCACTGATGCGTGATGTGATGTCGATAATTTTCTTGTTGGCTGTGATTTTTAACTCGGATTGGATTTTAGCCCTGCTCTCACTCATTGTTTTTCCAATCATGGTATACCCTATTGTTCATTTTGGGCAAAAAATGCGTCAAGCCAGTTATGATGGGCAAGTATCCATGGGTAAAATGTCCAGTCTGATTGAGGAAACAGTTGGTGGTATTCGTGTAGTCAAAGCATTTGGCATGGAAAAATATGAACGAAGTCGATTCAAAGCCATTACTGAAGATTTTATGACCCACCAAATTAAAGCCATGAAAGTACAAGCCTTATCTTTCCCTATCATGGAGTTTGTTGCGGGTTTAGGGATTGCTGGCATCCTTTTGTATGGCGGTATTCGTGTTGCTGAAGGTGAAGCAACAGCCGGTGATTTGATGTCATTTATTGTTTCTTTATTACTACTTTATGACCCTGTGCGTCGTTTATCACGTGCCAACAATGAAATTCAACAAGGTTTATCTGCTGCAGAGCGTATTTTTGAGATCTTGGATGCACCCATTGATGTGCAAGATCCCAAAAAAGCTGAAGTTATCAAACCTTTCGCCAAGGCTATTGATTTCAAAGATGTGTGTTTAACCTACCCTGGTGTTTCTAAACCTGTATTGAGTAATATTAACTTAAGTATTAAATCTGGAGAAGTCGTCGCACTTGTTGGGCGTAGCGGCGCAGGTAAAACCACCCTTGCCAATATGGTATTGCGTTTTATGGATCCTAGTTCAGGAAGTATCCATATCGATGGGCATGATTTGAGAACATTTAATCAAACAGACTTGCGCTCACAAATGTCATTGGTTACGCAAGAAATTGTGCTTTTTAATGATACTGTTCTCAATAATATTGCCTATGGTCATGAAAGTATTGACCGTGAAAAAGTTATTGCAATTGCCAAAATTGCCAATGCTCATGAATTTATTGAGAAGCTAGAAAACGGCTATGATACCTTGGTTGGCGAACGTGGTGTGATTCTCTCTGGCGGACAAAGACAACGTTTAAGTCTTGCCCGCGCTCTGCTTAAAAATGCGCCGATTTTGGTGTTGGACGAAGCCACAAGTAGTCTAGACACTGAGTCCGAACGTTTGGTGCAACAAGCCATTGATAAACTCATGCAAGACCGCACGGTGTTGGTCATCGCCCACCGTTTATCCACAATTCGTAATGCTGATAAAATTGTAGTCTTAGATGCGGGTGAAATTGTGCAAGTTGGTTCACATGATACACTGCTTAAGCAAGGTGGTATTTATGCAGAGTTGTATCAACTGCAATTTGGCGACGATTAAACATGCGCCTTAAAGACAAGTTGATTGTCTGGTCCGTGACACTTGTTATTCGTTTTTTACGAGCCTCTGTTCGCTGGACATATATAGGTTCTGCTATTCGCCCTGAAAACACACCATGCATTATTAGCTCTTGGCATGCTCGCCTTTTGCTCACGCCCCTACTTCTTGGCAAGTGGCAAGGGCCTTTGGTTATTTCCGACCATAGAGATGGTGAACTCATCGCTGCAGTGTTTGCCAAATTTGGGCTTGAAGCATCCCGTGGTTCATCCAGCACAGGTGGTGCAAAAGCATTGCTCAAAGTCATTCGTATGGCAAAAGAAGGTTTTTCTCCAGGCATCACCCCAGATGGGCCAAGAGGTCCTGCACAAGTTGTCAAAGATGGTGTGGCTCAAATTGCCATCAAATCAGGCTTACCCATTGTACCCGTCTGTTATGCCAGCAACCGTTATTGGCGTTTGTCTTCATGGGA
>JAUZQX010000080.1 GCA_030950765.1 Ghiorsea sp. | reverse complement strand
AACAAACAACATTTGCGCTAGGGCGGTTTGCAAAAAGCTCATGAGATGAAAGCTAAAAAAGCCGCAACAAGTGAATATAAATAAGAAATATGTTGTTTTATGGATGTTTAAAGGGCTTTGACTTCTTTTCTTGCTAGTGCGCGTTGGATGCTGCGGAAACGCCGCCATCTTTTGAGGTTGAGTAGCTTATAAGCCAGTAAACATGCGGCATCAAAAGCGAAATATACAACACCAATGCCGCTGGGTGGGTTGGCGCTGGGTATCCAGTTGAATACATCAAACCATACAAGTGGCCAAATCCAGCATTGGTAGTATGTACCTAAGATTTCAAGATACACCACCATAAAAAACATAAACAAAAAGAATAGTTTGGTTTCTGGCATGCGTTTGAACAATAAAACAATTGCCAACATACACATGAAACCAAACACATCATTGGCGAGAACCAACCATGCCAAGCTATAGAGTAACATGGCGGGATACAGGATGCGGATAATGGTTTGCTGATGTTTACGCACCCAAGGTTCTTTGGTGATGTAATACACACCAGCATAAACAATGGCATGACCCAAAGGCACGTAATGCGGTACATTTTCTAAGCGATACGTGTACATACCCAACCCTAGCGACAGCGTGACTTCCCCTGCATAGGCAATGAACACACCAAACAACATCAATGTTCGTGTGACTTTGGATACTTGAAAGAAAATCCATAAAAAGACTGCGGCAACCAAGATATTGGTGATGCCTTGCCCATAGCTGATGTATTGAGTCATCCATGTGCTATCGATGAACAACCCCAGCCAAATCACAGCCATGGCGGGGATATAAATGTGGGTAAATTTAAGTGTCATATGGCTACAAGCTAACGGATAAATTCAACAACTGCCCATTCTTCTTTGAGGCGGGTGCAGGCGTGGGTTAAACCTTGGGTTTGGTAGGCGACAATGAGTGCTTTTACTTGGGTGTCTAAAATACCTGATAAAATCAAATGTTTTTCAACACTGGTTGCCAGTGGTTGAGCCATATCGAGTAAAGGTTGAAACAAAATATTGGCGACAACCAATTCAAAGGTGCGTGCGGGTGGGGTGTCGCCCAAGATAGAGCTTAAAGAGACATCATTGATGCCTGCATTGACTTCACAAGCTTCAACAGAAAGTGGGTCATAATCAATGCATACAATGTTTTTTGCGCCCATTTTGCCAGCGGCAATGGCCAATAAACCAGAGCCTGCTCCCATGTCCAACAAACTTTGTGGGGGTTGGTTGAGACAATAGTCTTCAATGGCCTCAAGGCATAAATAGGTGGTGGGATGTGTACCTGTGCCAAAGGCTTGACCAGGGTCAAGTACTACATCAACGGCTCTGTCGGGTAAGGCATCGCAAAAGGAGGGACGTACACATAAGGATTTGCCAATAGGCATGGCAGTCCAATGGTCTTGCCATGCTGTTGCCCAATCATCGCTCAGGGTGGTGATGTGAATATCTTGTTCGTTTACGCCCAGCACTTGGGCAGCAGTTTTTAGGCGTAAATATTGTTCTTGTTGATTGTCACTGACTTCAAACCATGCCACATGGGCAGCTTCACCTGTTAATACATCGCTTTCTTCAGAGCCGCCAAGTGCATCAAATGCTGATTTGAGTTGTGCAAAGGCACCTTCATTGATGGCTTTAATAGGGATTCTTAGCTCCACACATGTTACGTTTTGCATCCTTGACCATCCTCTATCATACTTGCGGTGGTATTTAACCTTGGAGGGTCTCATTGTCCAATCCGTCTTCTTTTCGTTTGCGCTTAGCGCAGCATGAGCGTCTTACTGATGCAGCATGCGATGATGTTGTTGTTAAACTCACATTTGAGCCACTACCCCATCAAAATCTACCTACATTTATTGCAGGGCAATGTGTGCGTATGGGTCTGCCCAGCCAGCCTGAGTTACCCGCATCCTACTTTGCTTTTGCATCCAGCCCGAATGATGTTTTGCCACATGATACCGCCAAATATGAGTTTGTAATCAAAGCGGTGCATCCATTGTCGAATGCTTTGGTGAAGTTGAAGCTAGGTGAAGAGGTTGAAGTGGAAGGGCCTATGGGCAAAGGTTTTGATTTGTCAGTACATCACGGTAAGAACATTATCCTGATGGGTGTTGGCACAGGCATTGCGCCCTTGCGTAGTGTATGGCTGGATATGATTGAACATCGTGAAAACTATGGAACTGTAGCTATTTATGCTGGTTTTTTGAGTGCTATGCATCATTTGCTGACCGATGAATTACAAAGTCTTGCTGCGCATGATATTCAGGTCAGTATTTCGCTGGCAACGGGTCATGATGATTGGCAAGGCCCTGTGGGTTATGTGCAACATGCGCTGCAAGAAGATGCGCCAAACCCTGATAATACTGTGGTGTGTTTGGCGGGCATGAATGTGATGGTGGACGCATGTACTGAAACATTGTTAGAATTGGGTTTTAATGAACAACAAATCTTGCTCAATTTCTGAGGTTTCACTGCCTCTTCTCGCACTGGACATCGGTGGTAAACGTATTGGTGTTGCCGTTTCTGATCGTTTAGGTTTTTCATGTCGTGGTATCACATGTTTATTTCGCAATGACCAAGGCTGGCCACGCCAAGTCAACAAATTGGTGGTTGAATACGGCATCAAAGCGTTGGTGGTTGGTTTACCTAAAAACATGGACGGTACAGAAGGTAGTCAGGCAGAAGATTGCCGAAAAGCTGCGGCGCAACTATCCAAAACCACTGATTTACCCATACTTTTTCAAGATGAGCGGCTTTCCACTTGGACAGCCAAAGAACGTTTGTTTGCTCAAGGGCTGAACGAGAAAAAAGTACGCGCCAAACTTGATCAAACCGCTGCTGCCGTATTTTTAGAAGATTTTATTGCCGCCAACAAATCCTTAACGGAGAAAAAACATGCCTAAACCTTTATTTGGACTTAAACATTTATTCGGCATCGGCGACTTAAGCCGAGAACAAATTACATCCTTGGTCAACTTGGG
>JAUZQX010000008.1 GCA_030950765.1 Ghiorsea sp. | reverse complement strand
TGGTGTAACTGCACGCGTGATTGTCGCCCCCCCCGAAGATGCATTGATTCGTGAGGTAACTGTTTCTGGAACAACTTGGTTACGCGATATTAAAGAAAATGAACAAGTATTATCCAAAGTTCGCTACCAAATGCGACCTTCCCCATGTAATATTAGAACAGATAATGATAACACCCAACTTGTTTTTGAAACACCGCAAAAACCAACTGCTCCTGGGCAAGTCGCTGCATTTTATGTGGAAGATGAACTCGTGGGCGGCGGCATTGTTTCAACCATTATCCAGTAAATTAACTATCAACAAGTGTTTTGATACAGCGCAATAATGCCCTGCGCATAGTGCCGCCAGTTTGGTAACGTTTATCTGGTTCTTTGTGCAATGCTTTATTGATAATTGCTTTCACACATGTCGGCAAATCGCTACGAACCATTAAAATATCAGGGTGTTTATCATTGACGATTTTATAGGAAATCGCTGCAAGCGAGTCACCTTGAAACGGTTTTACACCTGTTAATAACACATACATAGTCACACCCAATGAAAAAATATCAGAGCGTGAGTCCACATGTTGCCCATTCATTTGCTCAGGTGACATAAATGATGGAGTGCCCAAAATCATACCTGTCTTGGTGCGCCCTGATGAAGCAATGCGTGCAATACCAAAGTCGGTAACTTTGACTGTACCACTTTCTTCATGATACATGATATTGGCAGGCTTAATATCTCTGTGCACAATTTCTTTTTTACCAGCATAATCCAAAGCATCTGCAATTTTTGCAATAATGTTTAAGACCATGGGCACGGGTAACAGTGTATCCTTTTGTGCAAAGTCACTTAACGATTTTCCCTCGATGTATTCCATGGCGATATAGGCAAGATCATGATCTTCTGCGGCATCATAAATCGTCACGATGTTCGGGTGATTCAAACGTCCCGCAGCACTGGCTTCATGAAAGAAACGTTGTTCGACCTCTTTGACTTCTGTGCTTTCAAATTCTTCTGCCAACGCCAATGTTTTCACTGCCACCACACGGTCAATTTTGGGGTCTCTCCCAAGGTAAACAGCGCCCATAGCGCCTCTACCCAGCTCCCTTTCCAAAACAAACCTGCCCAACATTGGTTTTTCACTACCTTGGCTCAATAAGGATGTAATTGTACTAAACTGCCCTGTGCCCATGCTTGAAACATGTTGCATTTTCTCTGCTGTAATCATTCTTGTCGCAACATCTTTAAAGTCTGGGCGCTGCTGTAAAATATATTGATATACCGCAACCGTATTATTGAATTTACGCTTGCGTTCAAAATCCAATGCCAAGTTATACAATAAGTCCAAACTACTTTTGGTGATCGGGAGTTGCTGGAATCTCTCAAACGCTTGCTCTAACTTTCCTTTCTCTTGTAACATCAAACCAAGCTGGCGGTTCACTTGTGCCATCTCAAGGGTTTGTTTGTGATACATGATTTGCAAAACTTTTCGCGTCAATATCAGTGATACACCTGCAACGAGCAACAATATATTGATGCCACCATATAACCAAACCTGCTGACCAAGCAGCATGTACACTTCACTTGCTAGCAGAAGAAACAACACAAATAGACTTGATAAAATACCCGTCATCAAACGCAAACGGGGTAACGCAAATAACAAATACAATGTAATCATCAGAAATACAACCAATGTTATCCACAGCATATTTGATGACTGGGTATAAACATCTTGGTTTAATAGACTGGTTACCGTATGTGCCGTCAGCTCCGCAAACCCTGATATTTCACCAGCGGGTGTATGTATGGATTGAAACTTATCAGGTGCATCCAGCAAAACAATTTTGCCTTGAAGTTGTTTCTTACCCACTTCACCAGACATCAGTTGTTGGTATGTATACCGTTGGAAAACAGGAGTGTTTTCATCTAAAGTGGAATAAAAATAGGGTAAAACTCGGTTCTTACTATCAAGAGGGATGTGTTTATTCGCCAACTCCACAGATTGCATAGGCGCGAGCACAATATCCTTGGCGCGCATATTCATCATCTCTGTGGTGAGCAACAGAGGCAAGCTTGCCACCCATGTTTGTCCATAAGACTGAACCAACTGCACACTACGCACACGACCATCCGCCTCATCATACCAAGTCGATAAATAACCCAAGCCATAAGCATTATTAGCCAAACGTTCCAACGGGAAAGCATCCTCATAAATCGCACCCTGCTCGTACCGCTTTGGTGTCGCAAATATCATCGTATTACTGGTTTTAGCCGATGGTTGGGTATTCACTACAGATGATTTCAAAAAATCAGGGATTTTGGACAGTGGTTTAGCACTATAATAAGGCAAATAAACATGTTTTCCCTTATGAATTTCTTTGGCTAAGAGGCTATCAATGTCCAAGTCTTCACGCGCCATATTCACTAAGCTGGTTAATGCTTTAATGTCGGACTTGGGCTTGTCCATTCCCTGCAAATAAGCTTCAATGTTATCCAAATAACTTAAACTTGAATCATCTTCATGTTTATCCAGAGGTATCAAAATTGAAACACTTTTACTCTTCGCTTTACGCACCACAGCTAACACATTGGCAATGGCTTGTTTTAAACGAACATCACTGTCTTGCTGACTCAGATCATCAGCATGAATGCTAACCAACACAATATTTTCTGCATGACTAGGGTTTTTATGCACCAGTTGGATGCTATAATCATAAATAAACTGGTTCACTTGAGAAATAGGCGCAAGATGTAGCCATTGCATCCCCATCAAAACGATAGCGAGCAACACAATCCAAAATGTATTTTTCTTTAAAATAGAGATACCCATGAACTCCTCACCAGCCAACACAGTAAGTAACCATAACAGTCATTCCGCAAGCTGCATCACAATTTAAGGTAGTTCCTTTAAGTTACAAAGGCAATGGGCTAAGAAAAAATTAACCCCGGTGCAACAGTAACTTCTGACGATATTCCTCAGGGTCTTTGGTTTGTGTCATCGCCCCACCCCTTGGATACAAAGCATCAAACAAACGGGACACCCAGAAACGCAATGCACCCAAACGAAGCAAACCATTAAGTGCAGCTTTTTCAGCAGGTGTTAAAATACGTTTGGATTCATAACCCTTCAGAAATACCATCATGCGGTTTTTATCGTTTTTACCAAGTACAATCGCTTGGGCATTGATGGCAATCGCAATATCCATCACAAAAGCTGCATTATGAGCATAATAAAAATCAATCACACCCGATACCTTATCACCCGCAAACAAAATATTATCTACAAATAAGTCGCCATGAATCACACCAGACGGTAAATCTAATTCGCCTTGGTTTTTTTTGGCTTTGATTTGAAAGTTTAATTCATCATTGAGTAAGGCTTGCGCTTCAACGCCATATGTTTTTTCTACATCGGCTTGCATGGCTTGAATATTTTCTTGTAACCAGTCAAAATCTGTTGGGTTTTCTCTATGCTCATTAAAACTGCTACCTGCCATATGCAGCGTTGCCAAAGCTTCACCCGATGAATCAAGCTGAGCTTCACTAAGGAAATCTAATGTTTCACCCGACAAACAAGACACAATACAACCCTGCTTGGTGCCGCCTTCCGTATTCAAGGCAAAAATAAGCGAATCATCGTTGCGCACCATCACATCAGGGCTTTGTAAACCGTGGGCTGCCAAATGTTTCATTAAACGCATGAAATAAGGAAGCTCATGCCCATCCAAACGCTCAAATATGGTTAGCACATATCGCTGCCCATCTTGCATATCAATGAAGAAATTACTGTTTTCAATACCATCGGCAATACCAGTATAAGATTGTAACTTACCTAAGTTATAATCGGCAAGAACACTCTCGAAATCTTGTGTTGTAAGTTCTGTATAAACGGACATTGGACATTAAACCTTTTTATTATTTGAATCGAAGCGCAGTTTCTATCACATGCGTACCATAAGCACGCGCGGCAACCAAACCTGACTCCGCTACCCCTTCGGGCATACCTTCATCATTACCTGTACGCACAGCCAAACCCCAATGAATACCTGCATCAGCAAAACCTGATAACGAACGTGGAAAGCCACATACCAACATGCCTTGCTCTAAAAAATTAGCGTGCAAAGACATCAATGTTTGCTCCACGCCACCACCTGCACCGCCGTAACCACCATAAGTGGCAAACACACCACCAAACTTTCCTTCAAGCGAACCTGCCATCCAAAGCTTGGAGCCAGAATCAATCAACTGCTTCATCTGCCAAGCCATACTACCCATGTGTACAGGTGAACCAAAAATCAATACATCGCTGGATTGCAAATCTTCCAAACTTGTATCTGTGGCTTGTTTACTACTTACCAGAGAGGGTAAACCCTCATCTTCTAATGCTGCTTTTGCCCCTGCAACAACAGCATCAGCCACGCTCTGCGTATGTTGATAATCCGAATGAAAAACAATCAAAACCCTCATATATTTTGTTTATGCATGCCCAATTTGATTCGTTAGCTGAGCACGCTCAACCCCAATGCCACGCGCTGCCAAAGCCCATTTGTCTTCAATCGGCGTATCAAAAACGAGTGCTGGTGTCGCTTGGCCAATCATCCAGTCATTCTCCATAAGCTCCTGCTCAAGTTGTCCTGCGCTCCAGCCTGAATAACCCAAAAGCAATAGAAATTGCTCAGGACCTTTACCCTGCGCCAATTCCTCTAAAATATCTTTGGAGGTGGTTAAATACAAATCATCATGTATGCACATCGTGGAATCATAAATGGTGTTGTCTGCATGCAACACAAAACCACGGTAGGTATCCACTGGTCCTGCCTCATATACCCACTGTTCACCAAATTTCATTTGTGCTTTACCATTACTTAATGGGTCATCACACAACCCCATATCATCCAATATATCAAATACACTGATACCTTGTACTTGATTAAGCACCAAGCCCATCGAACCTTCATCATCATGATGGCAAAGCAGAACCACGCTATCCTTAAAAAGTGGATCTTGCATGGAAGGTGTTGCCAACAATACTTTTCCAACCATATCTTCAATCATTGTTCACTCCGATGATGGCTTTTCGCCATATCTATCGCTGCAATTAAACTAGTATAGCTAATATTACCTGTTCCTGCACGACTTAATGCCGTGCCATGGTCAACACTGGTGCGAATAAACGGTAGACCTAATGTTACATTCACCGTGTCACCAAAGCTTAGCGCCTTGATTGGAATCAGACCTTGATCATGGTAACAACAAATGATGGCATCATAATGCTGACGCATATCTGCTGAAAAAAGCGTATCTGCGGGCAGCGGACCATCAACCACAATGCCTTCGGTTTTTAAGCTTGCCAACGCAGGGCTTAAAACCTCAATTTCTTCGTTGCCAAAATGCCCTTGTTCACCCGCATGTGGATTCAAACCACACAATGCCAAACGTGGTTTTTTTATACCCATTTGCTGCTGCATCGCTTGATAAGTGATACGAATATTGTTTTCTATATCAACTTGATTCAGTAAATCAGGAACATCTTTAATCGCAACATGTGTGGTCAGTAGTGCAATACGCAACACCTTAGATGCCAGCATCATCACCACACGCTCTACACCCGCAATATGGGCTAAAAACTCGGTGTGCCCCGGAAAATCAAAACCTGCATCTTTAAGAATTGCCTTCTCAATAGGCGCTGTAATCAAACCCAAAGCTTGCCCTGATATACACATTTCTGCTGCAATGCGAATGCATGAGACCACAGCTTCCGCCTCTTCTATCGATGGCTTCCCTGCAACAACCTCAGACGTTTCATCTTCTGTAGGGTCAAAGACCCAAAGTGTATTCAGTGATATATCTCGCTCAAAATGTGGCAAGCAATCTGAAATGGAAATAGTCAAACCCATCTCTTTAGCGCGGTGGTTAAGCCAACCCTGTTTGGCAATAACAACTATATCGTGAAACATCTCAGGCTGTGCTTGAAATGCCAACAATACACAGTCTGGACCGATACCTGCTGGTTCACCAACAGTTAATACATAGGGTTTCATATTCATTAAATTTCCAACTACAGTGTTACTTCTTTAATAATTTTCCATGCGCCATCGGTATTACGCATCACAACTTGTTTACGATCATGGTCTTCCAGTTTATTGGATTTGAAAGTTTGCTCAAAAACAAAACTCACCTCACCTATGTTTGGATTCACTTTAACTTCAACAATTTCAATGCCTACTTGAATATGCTGATGTTTGGGCATCACACGCTGCTTATACGTTTTCCACTGGGCAAAACTGGCATACTTTGGGTTGGGTGAAGTGCGATGGTCATAAGCTGCAAAATAAACATCCATATCCTTCGCTTGCCAAGCAGACTTCCATACCATCAAAGCATTCTTTGCCTCATCTTGCACGGTTTCACTTTGCCCATTATCCCCTAACCCACTGTCACTTTGTTGATGTTCTTCTTGCTGTGTTTGCCCCATACCAGATTCGGTTGTTGGCTGGACAACTTCAGCCTGAAAAGAGGACGACAAACCTTCACAGCTTTTCTCTTCAATTTTCGCCTGTTGCTTAAGGCTATTCATCCAACGTGGCACTTGCTGCTGCATTTCAGCTTCAACCAAACGCTGTTCAATTTCAGCCTTACGTGCTTCAAAGGCATTGGGGTTCACTTTGCGCGTATCCACGACACGAATAACATGTAAACCAAACTGTGTCTCGACCACACCACTGGTTTCCCCAGGTTTCATGGTAAAAACCACCTTATCAAACGCAGCGACCATTTGCCCTGGTTTAAACCAACCCAAATCGCCGCCTCGTGATGCACTTGGCCCTTGCGACAATTCTTTCGCCCGAACAGCAAATGCCTCATCAGAAACACCTTGCATTTCTTTGGCTATTTTTTCAACACGTTGTCTAATCTTAATCTGTGTATTTAAATCAGCACTATCAGGAACTTTAATCAAAATATGTCGCGCATGAACTTCTTCATAAGCCTCTGTGCTTTGTGGTTTGCGCATACGTTCATCCGTTATTTTAAGAATATGAAACCCACCAGAAGAACGAATCACCTCTGTTAATTCACCCACTTGAAGCGCGAACACCTGCGCAAAGGCACCTTTCACGGCTCCAGGCGATATCCAACCCATATCTCCACCTGATGCGGCATCGGGCGCATCAGATTCCAAAGTCACCATGCGTACAAAATCAGCACCATCTTGGAGTTTTTGGTATAAAGTATTCACCCGCTGACGTGTTGCTTCCACAGTGGTTGAGTCCGCTTCTGCGGGTAATGATATAAACAACTGGGCCACCCGAACTTCGCGTACAGGTTTAGGGTTTTTCAAATGTTTACGGTAATACTCGCGCATTGCTTCTTCACTGATGCTGATTTTTGACCGCACCGCAATATTCATCAGCCGCGTACTTAATAGTCTATCTTTTAAAGTTTGTTTGTAGCTTTCAACATCAATACCTTGGGCTTTTAACACACTTTCCAACTGCCCTGGTTCAAGTCTGTTTCGTTTTTCAACATCTGCCATCGCAGCAGCAACTTCTTCAGCCCCAACCTTTAATTCAAGGCCTTGTGCTTCTTGATGCTGTAACGTGCGCATGACCCGCGCCTCTAAACTCCGCTGATAAATGACATCTTCTGCTGGCAATGCAATGTTCTGCTGAAGCAACTGCTCTTTTAAAGTTTGCTCAGCTTGCAGAACCTCGTAACAGGTGACCACTTCCCCATTGACCACCGCCGCAATTGCATCCATACGCTCTGCATGCGCTGGTAACACCAAAGACATCAATAATATCAAACCAAAAACACTTCTTAAACAACTCAAAACAAACCTCTCAAATTTATCCATCACCAAAGCTACCCAGACCATCAAATTCGAGCAAGATGCGCGTGCCAACATCACTTGCTCCATTGCTTCCAACCAAGTAATTTTGATACCTTTCTAACCCAAATCGCCAACACGCATGTTCATACTTTAAACCAGCAGTAGCTTGAAGCGTATCATTTCTTAGTAAGTCATATTGGACTGAAGCATAGGTATGCCAACGCTTAGCCAACTGAACTTGCCCACTCGCATTCAATGATTCTAAGGCAGTAGAATGACTAGCCTTCGTACGCTGCCATGAGGCACGCATATACTGCTGTTGTTCACCAGACCAGCTCATGCTGGCATGTGATTCCACCCAATCATTCAGTGTAGGGTCATGTTGACCACCCAAACTTAAACGTGTTTGCACATTGGGCAACCATGTTAATTCTGCCAGAAGATTGGATACTCGACTCGCAGCTGGTGCATCCACACCAGCATCAACCGATGTTTGCAAAGCATCCCATACCAAACCGAGCTTAGCTTCGAACACTCTACGCGCATCGGTTTTTTCATCTTTGTGCTCCAGTGAAGACTCCAGCAACAAACTTACCCGTTGCATACGCTCAAACCTATCCCAGCCTGAATAACGATTGCCTTGCAAAATATTCGTAATACTCAAAGGTAAAAGGACAGAGTCATAGCGCGGTATATCAAACTGATTGGGGGCGTTGGAGACATCAATGCGTAAAACAGGTTTGATTTCATGCCGCCATTGTTGTGCTGCAAACACGCGGTCAAACGCTGCTTCTAACTGCAGACTAGAAGCCAAAGCAGCATACGATGTTGTTTGCGTTGTAAAATCCTTGGTATCATAACCCACAACCTGCCCTTGAATACCCCAAAATACAGAAACAGCACCACCTTGCATATACCACGGTATGGTTATAGCGGTTTCTACCCCCGTCCGAACACCCGAAAACCCTGTTATCCTATCAAACTGAGTGGTTTGCTGTTGTACAGATAGCAACGCAGGCAAACCAACATCAAAATAATGCTGTGTATCCAAACGTGGCAAAGTTTGCAGTGTTGCATCATTGCTTAAGCCACCCAAACGTTGCTGGTAACGTGTACTCAATGTCGCACTATCTCTACCTTCTTGCCAACGCAATGCCGCACTGCTGGTCAAATATGATTGGGACACATTCTCATCCAATAAAGGAAAGTCTGCCACATACAAACCATCATTCTTAGCAATCGCATCAATATTAATATCAGCTTGAATCCCAGAGCTTAATTGCCAGCTAATATCACTGAGCAACCGCCCTCGTTGCTTTTGCGTACGTTCATCATAGATACTTTGCACTTGTATTTCAGCTTGGTGATTGGCTGACATGTGCCGCCATTCGATGTCAGACATCATACCACGCTTGGACATCCAATGCGGTTGCAATGTTACATCCCAATCGGGAGAACCCGCCCAATAAAACGGTATGGTCAACTCAGAGCCACGCACATTACTACTCGCAATTTTAGGCATTAAAAAACCAGAGCGGCGGCTTAATGCTTGCCGCCATATCGGCGTGTACAAGACAGGCACACCGCCCCATTCAAACCAAGCATTCTTTGCCGTAAACAAGCCACCCTCTCTATCCAAGCTTGCTTGCTCAGCAACAATAGACCACGCCCACTCATCTTCAGGACACGTACTGAACTCAACATCTTCACCTTCAAAGTTTTCAAGGTCAATACGCTGCAAACGTTTACTCTTCAGTGTATAGTCACCAATATAAACAGTTGCACCCTGTAAAGAACCCGCTTGCGAATCGCCATCTACATCCAGACGATCTGCTTTAATCCGAACATCCTTACCTTGAAAAACGACTTGCCCTGATGCAGAAATTTGCCCATACATATCTTGCTGGATTTCATTGGCTACCATCGTTTCTGCGCCTGCACACCATGGTGCAACCACACAAAAACCAACCATCATGAAAGTACGAACAACCACCTGCTTAGGCGGGTTTCCGTGCAAACCCTAAATAGTTCACATTCAAATTATGCGATAAATAAAACTGCCCTAATAACATGCGGTAGCTCATGCCTTGCATATCTTGCTCTGCCAAACCAGCACGACGAACCGCCTGAACCATTTCAGATGGGCGAATAAATTTACTGTATTGATGTGTGCCTTTGGGCAACCAGCCCATCACATACTCCGCACCAATAATTGCTTTGAGATAACACTCTGGTGTACGATTTAATGTGGCAAAGAAAAATAGCCCACCTGGCTTAAGCATATCAGCACACGCTTTGACTGCTCGCTCCACATCTGGCACATGCTCCAACACTTCCAAACATGTGACCACATCATACGTTTCTTGATGTGTTTGCGCCCAAGTTTCAGCATCATTTTCCTGATAATCCACATCAACACCCGATTGCTCCGCATGAACAGCAGCAACACTTAACGCCTTGGGTGAACGGTCAATACCCGTCACCTCAGCACCACGTTTAGCCATGGTTTCAGCCAGCAATCCACCACCACAACCTACATCCAAAATTTTAGCCGAACTTAAATCAGCGCGTTGCGCAATATAATCTAAACGTAAAGGGTTAATTTGATGCAAAGGTTTGAACCTACCATCAGGGTCCCACCACTCCGCAGCAATAGCTTCAAAGCGTTTAATTTCTTCAGGGTCTACATAAATGGAAGTCATGCACAAATGATGGTTTGAAAGCCTTTGAATGACAAGCTTAACTTATCAGCAAAGCATAAAACCACTATATTTTCATACGTATTCAAGATATACTTAAGCTACCTTGATAAACCTTCAGGTTTCGCAACATTACACAGGAGGAAATGATGGTTGCACGTCATGTTATACAGAAATCCTGCCCCATACTGCGACCCTCACTATTGCGCGCTGACCACATGAAACATGACACGTATATCACTCTGGTGATTGGTGCTGCCAACAAACGTGTTGGAACGCTTTCCAACCACGACACCTTCAATCGCCTTGAAGTAAAGAAAGCCCAAAGCAATAGGTAACATTCCACATGGAATCCGTCTTTTTATCCATTGGAATTATCCTTCTTTCGCAAGAATTCTGGGAGAGTTTGCAGCTCGATTTAAAGCACCATCCGTGATGGGTGAGATGCTAGCAGGCATCATCATAGGCCCTAGTCTTCTTGGTATTGTTGAGTTGAATGATATCATTTATGTATTGGCGGAGATTGGTTTAATCTTATTACTTTTTGAGGTTGGGTTGGATACCGACCTCTCAAAACTTTCGCAACAACGTGTCAAAGCTTCTATCGTCGCTTTGGGCGGTTTTATTGCACCATTTCTAGGTGGTTTTGCACTTAGCTATTGGTTATTTGATTTATCACTTTTGGTATCCATGTTTATTGGCGGCACGCTTACAGCAACCAGCATCGGTGTCACTGTGCGTGTATTGCGCGACCTTAAACGACATAAATCCAGTGAAGCACAAGTTGTGATTGGGGCAGCCGTTTTGGATGACATTCTCGGCATCGTTTTGCTTGCTTTGCTCTATGAATTTTCAACATCGGGCGGCATTAACCTCGTCAACACGGGGAAAGTCATTGTATTTATCGTAATTTTTATGGCACTTGCACCCATTGTAGCAAAAATTATGGCAGAAACCATTGGTAAGTTCAGCCCTAGAAGCCAAGTTCCTGGGTTGATTCCGACAAGCATTGTCACCTTGGTTCTTTTGTTTGCATGGCTTGCCCATGCCTTAGGTGCACCTGCCTTACTCGGTGGTTTTGCGGCTGGGCTTGCCTTATCTCGCAGATTTTTCTTGCCCTTTGGTGCAGCCCTTAAAGCACAACCAAACACTGACTTTGTACAACGTATTCATAGGTCTATGATGCCTATCATTCACCTCTTTACACCCATATTTTTTGTCATGGTTGGCTTATCACTCAACTTGCGTGAAATTGATTGGGGCTCACCCACTATCATGCTGATGGCTTCATCTTTTATCATCATCGCCATGCTTAGTAAATTGGTTGGTGCTTTCCTTATTAAAGAGTCTATGGCATTTCGCTGGGCGGTAGGTTTATCCATGATTCCTCGTGCAGAAGTGGGTTTGATTTTTACTGAGCTGGGGCGAATTTCTAATGTGTTCAATCAAGAAGTATATGCTGTGATGGTGCTAACCATTGCTGTGACCACAATCTTGCCCCCATTTATCTTGAAATGGTTTTATAAACGCTGGGGGAAAGACTTACCCAAAGGGTCTAACTAAGGTATCTCAACTTCGCTCACATCCAACCAGTCCAACGCCCGATGCATATCTTTAAAAGGACGAATCATAAGGTGCTCACCACGTGTCGCCATAAACAGCCGCACAAAAGCAAAAGCCAGTGCGTTATTCACCACAACCGCCATTTTTGCACCTTCAGGTAAGACTGGCATATGCTTAAATAACAAACCTAATGCACGAATATTCTTAATGGGTGTATGCTTAAACGTTACCCCATGATTTGAAAAATCTATGATGGCTTTATCACAAAGATCAACACCAGTAGTTGCTTTTAACTCTGTATAATACTGATCAAGATCCGATGCTGTAATCGCACCTTGTCCTAACACATACAACAACTGTTTATCATCATTGATGTGGATACTAAAGCTCATGCTTCCCCATCCAACGCAACACCTCACCTAAAGTGATAAAGGAGCCTAAAACGAGAAATCTACCTGACACAATCTCCTGTGTTTCTACTGTGAGCGCATCGGAAACTGTAGTGTACTCATGTACGCCATGACCCGTCATCACCACCATTTTATGCGTAAATGGTTTCAACCATGGTACACATTCGCTTAAATCTCTATCTTGCCGTGAGCATAAAATAATCACATCAAAGGTATGCGCTAAAGATGACAGCATAGGCAATAGTGCTTGCACTGCATGACTATTGTGTGCTGCATCCAAGTAAAAATCATGTGTTTGGTAGTGTAGTTGTTGCAAACGCCCTGCCACTTGGGTTTGTACGATAGCCTGTTTGCACTGCGACATATCTAGTGATGAAAAAATATCATGTTGGTGCTGAAGTTGTTGCAATACCTGCCATGCTACCCCAGCATTTTCTTGTTGGTGAGCACCCAACATCGTCAAAGGTTCACGCAAAGGTTTGGCAGTCACAATCGTGCTATCTAGGTCATTTAAAAGCTGTGTCACCTCAGCTAACTGCGGCGCACTTACCTTCATCGCACAGTCTTGAAAAACATATGCCTTATCTTGTGCAATTGTTGCCAAATCATCACCCAACCAATCTTGATGATCCAATGCAACAGGTGTTAAAACACCTACATCAGCAGGCACTGCTGTTGTTGCATCCAGCTTCGCCCCAACACCTGCCTCTAAAATTTCAACATCAACTTGCTGCATGCTAAAGTGGCTCAGCGCCAGCACCGTAGCCGTTTCAAAATAGGAAGCGCCAACATCCAATGCCAAAGGCATTAAAATTTCCATCAAACGAATCAACTCTACATTACTAACATCTGCGCCTTGAATACGCATGCGCTCATGGAAGCGCACGATATGTGGCGAGGTATAAAGTCCAATTTTATACCCCGATGTTTGCAAAGCTTGGGCTAAGAAGTGAGCCGTTGAGCCCTTACCATTGGTGCCTGCCACACGAATGCGCAGCAGTGGGCGGTGAAAAACAATACCCGTTGCTTGTGCTGCATCAAGCAACATCTGAACGCGCTCATGCCCAGGTAAGTAGTTTCGATCCGCACTGGGCAAACCCAATGCTTCTAACCAAGCCTCAGCGGAGAGAGGCTTATCTTGTGTCATTGTCTAATGTGTTTGCCTGTAGGCTCTTGCCATTAAATGATCAAACAATGTCTTGAGGTATACACGCTGTTCGCGGCGATCAACAACATCATCAACCAAACCATGTTGCAATAAAAACTCTGCCCTTTGAAAGCCTTCTGGTAACTCTTCAGCCACAGTTTCCTGAATTACCCTAGGCCCAGCAAAACCAATCAAAGCACCGGGTTCTGCAATAATCACATCACCCAGCCAGGCAACGGATGCGGACACACCGCCCATGGTCGGATCTGTCAATAAACAAACAAACGGAAGCTTGGCTTCATTGAGCTTGTTTACCGTCGAAGATGTTTTTGCCATTTGCATCAATGACAAAATACCTTCCTGCATACGTGCGCCACCTGATGCGGTCACCAACAAGTATGGGCAACCACGCTCAAGTGCTCGCTCCATACCCAAAACTATTTTCTCACCAACAACCGAACCCATGCTTCCACCCATATAGGCAAATTCAAACATGGTCACTGAAGTCGTAACACCTTCAATATCACCTAAATAATTGCGTGCCGCATCATTTTTTCCTGCCTTTTTATTGGCTGCTTTAATGCGGTCGCTATATCGCTTTTGATCTTTAAATTGCAAAACATCTTTAGAAAACAAATGGGTGTCACACTCATCATAACTATCCGCATCAAACAAAAATGAAGCGCGGTCTGCCGTTGGCAGGCGCAAATGCTGATTGCAACGCGGACATACCATATCCGAACGCATAAGTTCTTTGTTGTATAAGGTATCCGCACAACCTGGACACTTAATCCATAACCCATCAGGGGTATCATTATCTTTACTTGATCCCAAAATGCTTTTCGGGCGTTCAATTAAACGGGTTAACCAACTCATATAAGTTCCTTTTAAAGACCAGTTAAGCTTCGATAATAAGCTCATCAACTTGCGTTAACATGCGCAAGTGAGGAATACCTTCAGCTTCAACCTCTGAAGCCATTTCCGTCAAAACTTCTGGTTTCATGTGATATAAATAAATAGGGATTTCACCCAAACGATCTAATTTTGCCAATTCTTTTGCCATGCCTTTGGGTGTCAAGTGCCCACTAATATCTGCCAGCTCTTGGCAATTATTAGGGAACGAACAATCAATAATTAATGCTCGCAAATTGGGCTGTTCATTGGCAATTTCCCATATCCTATCCGTGTGCCCTGTATCAGCCGTAAAAATCATTTGTGCCCCGTCTTGATCCAACAAAAAACCTGTGCACGGAACAGGATGTGTAACACGAATCGGCGTTATCTTTAACCCATCTACTACAGTGGTTTCTTCAGCTTCAAAGCTCTGCATCTTTAAGATGCCATCTTTTTTACTTGGTATCTTAGTAAAGTCGGGCCATACGATATTGTTTAAAAAATGTTTTAATAATGTGTCGAGGTTTTCCTGCAAACTGTGAATCGTAATCGCACTGGCGTTGGGTTCACCTCCCCAGCGTTTTAAAGAGCGGTTATCTGCTAAAAATGCAATATCCTTGATGTGGTCAAGATGCGTATGTGAAAGAAAGATATGTTCAATATTACTTTGCTCTTCAAGTGTGAGAATCTCAGTGGGCGACCCTGCATCCAATAATACAGTATCATTCACCAAAAAAGAGGTCAGGTGAAAGCCCAATAGCTGTCCACCATAACAGCCCAACACTCGAATTTTCATCTATGCTCCCATACTTGCATGGTCTTACTTTTCTTTCTGCATAGCCAACGCTAATGCAGAAGCTGATGCTGATAAATTATTAATCATTACATCTTCCATGCCTATGTTTGATGTGATTTGGCTCACAAAATGACTGCCCACAACCACGCCATCAGCAAAGTTTGCTAGATCCGTTGCCTGCTTTGTTGTTTTTACACCAAAACCCACACATATAGGCAGCTTAGAGTATTGTCGAATTAATGACAACTTATCTTTAATTTTAGCTACTTCACCCATCTCTGCTCCAGTGATACCTGCAAGCGATACATAATAGATAAAACCTTGCCCAACAGCTGCAGCAAGCTGTATTCTTTCTTGCGTAGATGTCGGTGCCAACAACATAATTTGACTCAAATCATGCTCTTTAAAAATATCAGCACATAAAGCACTTTCTTCGGCAGGAATATCCACCAGTAACACACCATCAACACCTGCTGCAGATGCTCTATCTGCAAATGTTTCAAAACCTATGGTAAAGGGAACATTGGCGTAACCCATGAGTACGATACCAATATTTGGGTTCATCCCTCTCACTTCTTTCGCAATATGCAACACGTCATCAAAGTGTGCCCCTGCTGCAAGTGCACGCTCACTAGCGGCTTGGATGACCGGACCATCCGCTGCGGGGTCGGAAAAAGGCATGCCTATTTCAATAATATCAACATGCTGCGCAAGGCTTAGCATCAACTTTCTTGATGTTTTAACTGTAGGATCACCTGCTGTCAGGTAACCAACAAGTGCTGATTTATTTTCCGCTTTGCAACGTGCAAACACTTCTGTCAAACGCTTACTCATGGCTGTTCCTCATCATCAAAGCCCAATAAATCCATCACCGTACCCAAATCTTTATCACCGCGACCCGATAAATTTATCAGCACAACTTGGTCGGATTTCATAGCAGCTGCAATACGCATGCCTGCCGCCAAAGCATGGCTGGACTCCAAAGCTGGTATGATACCCTCTGATTTGGTCAGTGTTTGAAAAGCTTCCAAAGCCTCTTTATCTGTTGCACTATCCAAGTCCAAACGTCCTTCTTCCATCATATGAGCCAATTCAGGGCCCACACCAGGGTAATCCAAACCCGCTGAAATACTGTGTGCATTCGCAGATATTTGCCCTTCATCATCAGATAAAACATAACTTAAGCTGCCATGAATAATACCTGGCTGCCCTTTAGCAAGAGAGGCTGCATGTTCACCCGAATCCAATCCATGCCCACCTGCTTCTACAGCAACCAACCGCACACTTTCATCATCCCACATAGGATGCAGCAAGCCCATTGCATTAGAACCACCGCCCACACATGCCACAGCAACATCTGGAAGTTGCCCCGCTTGTGCCAAACACTGCTCTCGTGCTTCTTGGCCAATAACGGTGTGGAATTGTCTAACCATCAGCGGAAAAGGGTGCGGCCCTGCAGCTGTGCCAAATATATAATAGGTATCTTCACATGAAGCGACCCAGACACGTAATGCTTCATTCACTGCATCTTTAAGTGTTGCCGTGCCACAATCGACAGGTATCACATTTGCCCCAAGAAGCTTCATGCGGAACACATTAGGCGCTTGCCTACGAATATCTTCCCTACCCATATAAATATCACACTGCATATTAAACATCGCAGCCACAGTAGCTGTGGCAACGCCATGTTGCCCTGCACCTGTTTCAGCTATCACTTTCTTTTTGCCCATACGCCGTGCTAAAAGCGCCTGACCAATAGTATTGTTCACCTTGTGGGCACCTGTATGATTCAAATCTTCACGTTTGAGATAGATTTTGGCACCACCAACTTCTTGGGTCAGCTGTTTAGCAAAATACAATGGCGTTGCACGTCCAACATAGTTTTTAAGTAAGTCTAATCTTTCTTTATGAAATTCAGGGTCTGACCATGCCGCATAAAATGCATCTTCAATTTCTTTCAATGGTTGCATCAATGTCTCAGCGGCAAAGCGACCACCAAAACGACCAAAATGACCCGCAGCATCTGGCTGATGTTTTATTTCCAAGTCATACATCATATTCGTTCACCTTATCATTATATTTATGAACATAACCACAAAAATGTTTCATCTTAGCGTGGTCTTTCACACCCTTCTCCAACTCAACACCTGAAGACACATCAACAGCGTACCAATGTTGCAAAGTTAATGCTTTTTCAATGTTATCAGGATTAAGCCCACCAGCTATTATAAGTGAACGCTTAGTTTGAAGCCCCGTTAATAATGACCAGTCAAATGATGTGCCCGTTCCACCGTGTACACCCAGAGGAGCTTTTGCATCCAACAAAACAGTGCATTTATAACTGTCGATTTTTTCCAAAGCTTCTTTGCCATGCACGGCTATAGCTTTAATCACTGGTTTATGTTGTTGCATACAAATTGCAGGGCTCTCATCACCATGCAGTTGAATAACATCCAACCCACATTTTTGTATAACCTCATCCATATAGTTTTGCTCAGCATTAACAAAAAGTCCAACAATACTAACAAAAGGTGATAGTTGCCTGATGATTCCCTTGGCTTTTACTATCGAAACAAAACGAGGTGATTGTTCATAAAACACAAAGCCCAATGCATCAGCACCTGCAGCCACTGCAGCAGATGCATCTTCGATTGAAGTAATCCCACAAACTTTGATACGTGTTCTCATCAGTATTTGACCGCTAAACCTTTTAAAATCATTGCCTTATTCTAGAAAACGGGGTCATAAAAGCAATCACCATACAAAACACATAAAAAAAGGCCGCCAAAAGGCGACCTTTTATCATTAACTTAATCTGGTTACTTCCGTTTTTTACGTATCAGGTGTAAACGCGCAGTTAACATAGAAAGTTCAGCCTCAGCCATTGCCAAATCAACATCACCTTTATTTGATGACACCAATTCTTCTGCACGACGCTGTGCAGCAACAATTTCAGCTTCATCCATATCAGATGCACGTTCTGC